>JAEYUE010000166.1 GCA_023433655.1 Pseudomonadota bacterium
CCGGGCGGGTGGTCGCGACGACGACGTAGTCGCGCGTCTCCCACTCCGTCGGCCGGCCCTCATCGTCGAAGGCGACGGGGTGTTCGTAGGTCACGCCGTCGGCCAGCGGATAGGCGAAATGCCAGTAGTGCCCGTCGACCTCGCGCTGCTCGACCTCGAGGTCGGAGATGGCGGTCTGGAAGTGGGGGTCCCAGTTCACCAGCCGCTTGTCGCGGTAGATCAGGCCTTCCTTGTACAGCTGGACGAAGACCTTGCGGACGGCCACCTGCAGGGCGGGATCGAGGGTGAAACGCTCGCGGCTCCAGTCGCACGACGAGCCCAGCCGGCGCAGCTGGTTCTGGATCGAGCCGGCGCTGGTCGCCTTCCATTCCCAGACCTTCTCGACGAAGGCGTCGCGGCCCATGTCGCGGCAGCCGATATTGCCCTCGGCGGCCAGCTGGCGCTCAACCACCATCTGGGTGGCGATGCCGGCGTGGTCGGTGCCCGGCAGCCAAAGCACCGCCTTGCCCGTCATCCGGTGATAGCGGGCGAGGATGTCCTGCAGGGTGTTGTTCAGCGCGTGGCCGATGTGCAGCGAGCCGGTCACGTTCGGCGGCGGGATGACGATCGAATAGGCCTCGGCGGACGTGTCCTGGCGCGGGGCGAACAGGCCGCTGGCTTCCCACTGCGCATAGAGACGGGGTTCGGCGGCTTTCGGATCGAAGGTCTTGTCGAGCATGGGTGTCGTTTCGGGGATGACGGCGCCGCTGTCCAGCGCCGCAAAGGAAAAGGGCGGCCCCGCCTTGCGGAGCCGCCCCGTGATGTCGTCGATCAGGGAAGGTCAGCCGGCCGAGCGGGCGATGCGTTCGACTTCCTTGCGTACCTGGGCCTCGACGATGCCGGGCAGGTTGGCGTCGAGCCATTCCTTGAGCATCGGGCGCAGCAGCGAGCGCGCCAGTTCGTCGAGGGTCGGGCCGGTCGGGGTGGCGGTTTCCATGGGCTCGGACTTCTTCAGGGAGGAGGCCAGGCCGGCGAAGGCCGAGGCGGCGCTGGCGGCGGCGCTGTCGCCGACGAGCGGGTCGTAGGTCGCTGCGGGCGAATGGCTGGCGGTGTCGGCCGGATGCTCCGGCTCGGGGGCGAACACCGACTCGCTGACTGCCTCGACCGGGAAGGGATCGACTTCCGCCTGGGCCGGAGAAACCTCGAGATCGCCGATGCTCTCGGCGGCCGGCGCCTCCCAGGTGTCGGTGAGCTCCAGCACGTCCTCTTCAGAAGAGACCGGCTCCTGCATCGAGGGCGTCTCGTCCATCAGGGCCGGCGAGGACTCGGCGGCGGGAGCCTCGGCCTCTTCTTCCGGCTCGGCCTGCGCCTCGGGCCCGGCCGGAGCGGCGGCGGTTTCGGCCGGCGCGTCGTCTTCGGAGATGATCCGGCGGATGGACGCCAGGATTTCCTCCATCGTCGGTTCCTGGGCGGTCTGGTCGGTCATGTCGAAACCCCGAGGCGCGCGCGGCGAACGCTTGAAATCTGGTGATGCGGCGCGGGACCGCGGCCCCCACTCCGCCCTTTGTCGTCGCATCTCAGCCCGCCGGAATCAACGGGCGTTTTCGCGCTTCAGGTTAACCAGCCCCGCCCGAGTCGCCTACCAGGCGATCCGTCGGCGACCTCACTCGCGGGGGGCGGTCTGGACGATTTCCGACTTCAGCTGCTGATCGATCGGCGCGTCCTCGGCGTCGTTGGCCGGCATGATCGGCGGGGCCACGACGCGGTCGATGGCCTCGACCAGGCCATCCCACGGCAGGGCGCCGCGATTGCGCACCCGCTCGTAGTTGTCGGCCGGATCATAGACGGTCAGGGTCGGGTCAAGGTCCGGGCCTTCCAGCCGCCCCATGGCGGCGAGCAGATTGGCCTGGGCCACGTATTCGTTGCGCCGCGCGCTGGCCAGGGTGATCTCGGCGTTGCGCAATTCGAGTTCCTGGTTGAGCACGTCGAGCGTGGTGCGCAGGCCGACCTGGGCCTCCTGACGGACACCCTCGGCGGCGACGGAGGCCGCGCGGACGGCCTCGGTCCCGGCCTCGAGGCTCGAGCGGGCCGAGAGCGACTGGGCGTAGGCCGAACTGACCGACTGCAGGGTGTTGCGGCGCTCGCCCTCGACGTTGATCTGGGCGGCGTTGGCGCGCTCCATCGCCTGGGCGACGCGCGACCCGTTGAGCCCGCCGGTGAACAGCGGCACGGACAGGGTGGCGCCTGCGGTCAGCTGGGTGTTGTCGCCGATGTCGCCGATGCGGTCGAAGTCGCTGTTCGAGCCGCCATAGGAGGCGGTCAGGCGGGCCGAGGGCATGTACTCGGCCTTGGCGGCGGCGACGTTGGCCTCGGCCGCGCGCAGGTTGAAGGCGGCGGCGCGGATGCCGGGGTTGTCCGCCAGGGCGACATCGAGGGCGGAATCGAAGTCGGCGGGCACGCCCGGCAGGGTCGGCATCGGGGCGAGGTCGCCCGGAGCCTGGCCGACGACGGCGGCGTAGAAGGCGCGGGAGACCGAGAGCTGGGCCTGGGCGTTGGCGAGGTCGGCCTCGGACTGGGCGAGTCGCGCCTCGGACTGGGCGACGTCCGTGCGGGTGATCTCCCCCACCTCGAACCGCGCCGAGGACTCCTCGAGCTGGCGCTGAAGCACGCCGAGGTTGGCCTGACGGATGCGCAGGATTTCGGTGTCGCGGAGAACGTCGGCATAGGCCTGGATGACCGAGGCCAGCACCGTCTGCTCGATGTCGCGCAGGTTCTCGCGTCCCGCGAGGATTTCGGCCTCGGCGGCGGTGATGCCGTGGCCGATGCGGCCGCCCGACCAGAGCGTCTGGGACAGGCCGATGCTGGCCGAGGCGTTGTCGCCGTACGGGTCGGAGAATGGCCCCGAATCGCCGAAGTCCTGCGAAAGGTTGCCGCTGAAGGTGACATCGAGGCGGGGGCGCAGGCCGGCGCGGGCCTGGACGATCGATTCGTCCAGCGAGCGCTGGTTGGCGCGCTGGGCCAGGAGCGAGGGATTGGTCCGGTAGGCCAGGGCGATCGCTTCCTGCAGCGTTTCGGCCCAGGCGGGCGCAGCCATGCCGGAGACCACGGCGATGAGGGCGACCGAGGCGAGCGCGCGCGAACGTTTCAGCATGACCGTATCCTGCCTGGGCGCGCACGAAGATGCGCACGCCCCATTTGTATCCCATAGGCCTGATGCGGGAGGGTTTCCTCCCGCGCCAGTTAAGATTTTTTCACGCGCCGCCCGAAATGCGGCGCCCTACAGGGCGAAGGCCGGCTCCGGCGCCATGTCGTCGAGGACGGGGGGCGCCGCATCGAACAGCTCCCGGCGCGAAAGACCGGCCGGGCCCCTGATGTAGAGGACCGCCTTCCCGGCCGGTCCCGCGCGTTCGACGACGGCCAGACGACCGCCGACCTTGAGGGCCTCAAGCCAGGCCTCGGGCCGGGACGGCACGGCGGCTTCGGAAATAATCAGGTCATAGCCGCCGCCGGCCGGCTGGCTGAACGGGGCCGTCACTCCGCCGACGCCGGCTTCGGCGAGGGCGGCCGCAACCGCATCCAGCACGACGGGATCGGCTTCCTGGGCGGTGACCTCCAGACCCATGGCGCCAAGGACCGCGGCGGCGTAGGGCCCGGCCACGGCCAGAGCCTTTTCGCCCGCCCGCGGGGCGAGGGCCATCAGCAGCTTGGACAGATCGCGCGGCAGCATCAGCCGGCGGCCGTTGGCGATCTCGGCCTCGATTTCGGCATAGGCGGCGAAGGCCCGGTCGGCCGGCAGGAAGCGTTCGCGCGGCACGGACAGCAGGGCGGCCTGCAGCTCGCGGTCGGTGACGTCGTTCACGCGGACCTGACTGTCCACCATGACCTTGCGCGCGGCGGCGAAATCCATCTGTCGTTCGTCCCGATTAGCGGAGGGCGCGGTAACGCGCCGGAAATCTGGCGCGCTTATAGGTCTGTGCGTTGCGGGCGACAATCCGATCTGATAGCGAACGCCCCTCGCGACGACACGGCCCCTCACGCGGATGGGTCATGGCCTGATGGCGGAGTGGTTACGCAGCGGACTGCAAATCCGTGCACGCCGGTTCGATTCCGGCCGAGGCCTCCAACTTTCTTCGTCTGCTCCCGACTCACGTCCCCGCCCGCTGGCGGAGGCTTGCGGCGCCGACGTTGGG
>JAEYUE010000168.1 GCA_023433655.1 Pseudomonadota bacterium
CCTTCGCCCTGATCGGCGCCCTTGCGGTCTTCGCCGTTCTCCTCAACGCGGTCCGTCGCCCGGCCCCGGCCGTCGCCGACCCGTCCAAAGTCCCCGAGCCGCCCCGGAAGTCCATGGCCGCCTGGTCGCTGGACATCCTGCTCTGGGGCGGCTTCGCCATCATGCTGCTGGCCGCCTTCGACAAGGTCGACCTGCCCAACATCCTCAACCTGTTCTCCAACAGCCAGAACATGCGCGAGTACGGGAAGGACTTCCTGAACCCGGATTTCAGCAATTGGCGCGGCCTGGTCGGCCTGATGTGGCTGACCGTTCAGATCGCCCTGTGGGGCACCTTCCTGGCCGTCTTCCTGGCCGTGCCGCTCAGCCTGATGGCCTCGCGCAACCTGTCGCCGGCATGGCTGGTCTGGCCGGTGCGGCGCGTGATGGACCTGATGCGCTCGGTGCCGGACCTGGTGGTCGCCACCCTGTTCATCTTCGCCGTCGGCCTCGGGCCGCTCGCCGGCGTGCTGGCCATCGCCCTGAACACCGCCGGCGTGCTGGCCAAGCTGTTCTCCGAGGCCGTGGAGTCGATCGACAAGGGTCCCATCGAGGGTGTCAAGGCGACCGGCGGCGGCCGCCTGCACGAGATCACCTGGGGCGTCATCCCGCAGGTCGCGCCGCTGTGGACCAGCTTCGCCCTCTACCGCTTCGAATCGAACAGCCGCGCCGCCACCGTGCTCGGCCTCATCGGCGCCGGCGGCATCGGCCAGGCCCTGTTCGAAAGCCTGCAGGCCTTCGAGTACCGGACCGTCTCGACCATCGCCATCGTCATCGTTGTGGCCGTGACCCTGATCGACATGCTCAGCCAGGCGATGCGCAAGCGGCTGCTGTAGGCATCGGGTCGGCCCCCCGACAGGTTAAATCGCTGTCATCTGCATCCGACCCCCGATTTGGGCGCCTCTGAACGGGGATATCCTCTCAGGAGACGCTCGATGACGCTCGCCCGTACCGTGGCCGCCCTCATGGCGGCGGCCGCCGTCGCCACTCCCGCCCTGGCCCAATCCCCCGACGCCGCCTTCGATCCGCGCGAATATCAAGGGAAGGTGCATGGACAGCTGACCCAGGTGCTGGTCATCGGCACGCCGCACCTGTCGGGAACGCCGGCCGATTTCGATGCGACCGTGCTGGAGCCCCTGCTCGACCGGCTGGCGGCCTTCGACCCCGACGTGATCGCCATCGAGAACCTGTCGGGCGAGAGCCTGCACGCCCTGCTGGCCTACAAGGGCGTCTACGCCGACACCGCCGACCAGTATGGCCGGACCCCCTTCGTGATGGCCGCCCTGGCCCGCGCTGGGGTCGGTCTGGACCTGCCCGAGGCCGAGGCCGAGGTGCGGCGCACCCTGGCCGAATGGCCCACGTCCCCGACCGCGGCCCAGCGCCGCCGGCTCGCCGCCCTGTTCGCCGCCTCGGGCGATCCGAACTCCGCCCTGGTGCAGTGGTGGCGTCTGGACCCGGCCGAGCGCAAGGCCGGGGATGGCCTGCGCCAGCCGCTGGTCGACCAGCTGGAGGCCTATGCCGCGCGCCGCAACGAGAGCCATCTGATCGCCGCCCGTCTGGCCGTCCGGCTGGGGCTTGAGCGGGTTCACCCCACCGACGACCATGCCGGCGACGACATGTTCGAGGGTCGTATCGATGACCTGACCGCCTTCGTCTCGGCCCCGGAGTTCCGGGAGATGATCCTGCGGCCCGAGTTCCAGCGCCTGGCCCGCGCCGCCGAACATCTGACGACGCCTGAACAGGCGCTGGACACCTATCGTCATCTGAATGCGCGGGCGACCGGCCGGGTCGACGCCGATGGCCAGTGGCTGTCCATGATCGACCGCCCTTCGCCCAACAATGTCGGCCACGTCCGCATCGCCGAATGGGAGGCGCGCAACCTGCGTCAGGTCGCCCACATCCGCGAGGCGGCGGCCCAGGCGCCCGGCGGCCGGGTGCTGGTCATCGTCGGCTCGGCCCACAAGCCCTGGTTCGACGCCTACCTCGACATGATGTCGGCCATCGAGGTTGTCGACGCCGAGACCGTTCTGCGCTGACCGCGAGGTTCAGCGCAGGTCGGGCGGCGTCGCCTCCTCGGTCAGCACACGGATCGCCTCCTCGACGGTGACGATCTCCTGGGCCTGCGAGCCCAGCCGGCGCAGGGCGACCTTGCCCTCCTCGGCCTCCTTCTTGCCGACCACGGCGATGACCGGGACCTTGGCCACCGAGTGCTCGCGCACCTTGTAGCCGACCTTCTCGTTGCGCAGGTCGGTCTCGACCCGCAGGCCGGCGGCGCGGAGTTTCGCCGCCACCTCCTCCGCATAGCCGTCGGCGTCCGAGACGATGGTCGCCACCACGGCCTGCACCGGCGCCAGCCACAGCGGGAAGGCGCCGGCGTAGTTCTCGATCATGATGCCGATGAACCGCTCGAACGAGCCGAGGATGGCCCGGTGCAGCATCACCGGCCGGTGCTTCTGCCCGTCCTCGCCGATGTATTCCGCGCCCAGCCGCTCGGGCAGGACGTAGTCCAGCTGGATGGTGCCGCAGGTCCATTCGCGGCCGATGGCGTCCTTGACGATGAAGTCGAGCTTGGGCGCGTAGAACGCCCCGTCGCCCTCGGTCACCACCGGTTCGGTCCCGGCCGCGCGGGCGGCCTCGGCCATCAGGCGTTCGGCCTTGTCCCAGAACGCGTCGTCGCCGGCGCGCACCTCGGGGCGGGTGCCGAGGCTGATGTAGGCCGTCTCCATGCCGAGGTCCGAATGGACCGAGCGGGCCAGTTCGATGAAGGCCGCCGTCTCCTCGACGATCTGGTCCTCGCGGCAGAAGATGTGGGCGTCGTCCTGGGTGAAGCCCCGCACCCGCATCAGGCCGTGCAGCGAACCTGACGGCTCGTAACGGTGGCAGGCCCCGAACTCGGCCATGCGCAGCGGCAACTCGCGGTACGAGCGTTGCCCCTGGTCGAAGATCTGGACGTGGCCCGGGCAGTTCATCGGCTTGAGGCTGAGCTCCTCGCCCTCGACCGTCTCGCAGACGAACATGTTGGGCCGGTACTTGTCCCAGTGGCCCGAGGCCTCCCAGAATTTGCGGTCCAGCACCTGGGGCGTCTTGACCTCGACATAGCCGGCGGCGGTCAGCCGACGGCGCATGTAGGCCTCGATCACCTGCCACAGCACCCAACCCTTGGGGTGCCAGAAGACCATGCCGCGGCCCTCTTCCTGCATGTGGAAGAGCTCCATGGCGCGGCCGATCTTGCGGTGGTCGCGCTTCTCCGCCTCCTCGATCCGCTTCAGATAGGCGTCGAGGTCGGCCTGGCTGGCCCAGGCCGTGGCGTAGATGCGCTGCAGCTGCGGATTGCGGTGGTCGCCGCGCCAGTAGGCGCCGGCCAGCTTGGTCAGCTTGAAGGCCTTGCCGACGAATTTCGTCGACGGGAAGTGCGGCCCGCGGCACAGGTCGACCCAGTCGCCCGTCGCATAGGTCGTGATCGTCTCGTCCGCCGGCAGGTCGCGGATCAGCTCGGCCTTGAAGGTCTCGCCCTTGGCTTCGAACAGCTTGATCGCCTCGTCGCGGTCCCAGACCTGACGGACCAGCTTCTCGTCGCGATCCACGATCTCCGCCATCTTCTTCTCGATGGCCGCGAAGTCGTCGGTCGAGAACGGCTCCTCGCGGGCGAAGTCGTAATAGAAGCCGTCCTCGATGGCCGGGCCGATGGTCACCTGGGTGCCGGGGAACAGTTCCTGCACCGCCTGGGCCAGCACGTGGGCGGCGTCGTGGCGGATGGTCTCCAGCGCCTCCGGGTCATCGCGCATGATCAGGCGGAAGGCCCCGCCTTCTTCAAGAGGACGGTCCAGGTCCCACTGCTTGCCATTGATCTCGACCAGCGCCGCGCGCTTGGCCAGGGACGGCGAGATGGAGGCGGCGACGTCACGACCCGTGGCGCCTTGCGGATACTCTCGGCTGGCGCCGTCGGGGAATTTCAGTTCGATCATCGGTCTGTCTTTGCGGGCGGAACCGGGTCGTAGCCCGATCCGCCGAAGGGGTGGCATTTACAGAGGCGCCGGACTGTCAGCCATCCCCCCCTGAGCGGTCCGTGCTGGATCAGCGCGTCCCGCCCGTAGTCGGAGCAGGTCGGCAGATACCGGCACTGCTGCCCGATCAGGGGCGACAGCGTCAGCTTGTAGCCGCGATGGGCCAGCCGGACGCCGCGTTCGTAGAGAGTTCCGCCGGATGCCATGTCGCCGCGCTTATCCCCCGGCAGGCGCGCGGGGGCAACGGGCGCCTAGGCCGCACCGGCGAGGCTAGTTCGTGTGTCGGGACTCTTCCGCGCGAGGGCCTGCTTCACCGCGTCCAGCGCCGCCTCGAGGGCGACCATGGTCGAGGCGTGCCGCGCCGGATAATCCGCCACCAGCTTCAGGTCGCACAGTCCGGCGAAGCGGCCCTGCGGCCCCTCGCCGCCGGCCTTGAGCATGGCCAGCATGGCGTCCCGGGCCGTCTCGATCTCTGCCGCCGTGGCGCCGATCACGGCCTCGCCCAGCACGCCCGCCGCCGCCTGGCCGAGGGCGCAGGCCTTCACGTCCTGGGCGAAGTCGGCCACGCGGCCTTCGGCGTCGAGGGTCACGTCAACAATCGCCCTTGAGCCGCACAGCTTCGCCACCCGCTCGCCCGTGCCCTGGGGCGCAGGCAGTCGTCCGGCGTGCGGCAGGTTGGCCGCCAGCTTGAGGATGCGCGCGCTGTAGAGCTCGTCGATCATGGCCTGAAGATAGGCGAGGAGGCCGCGTCCGGGAAGGCCGGGGGGATCAGCCTCCCTCCAGCGAACCCCACGTTCGCGCCTGGTCGGCAGCCGAGGGCGTCGCCCGCGCCCGCAGCCAGGCCAGGTTCCGGTCGGCGGCGTCCGGCGGCAGGTTCCGCCGCATGATCGTCTCCGCCTCGTCCATCTTGCCGTTCAGTCCCAGCGCCATGGCCAGGTTCAGGCGCACCTTCAGCGAAGCCTCCGGCCGGGCCGCCGCCCGACGCAGCAGCGGCTCGGCGGCTGCGGTGTCGCCCCGCGTCATCGCCGACATGGCCATGTTGGTCAGCACGTCGGGATTCTCCGGCGACAGGGTCAGGGCCTGGGCCCAGGCCGCCTGGGCGTCCTGCGACCGGCGCACCTGCTCATAGGCGGTCCCCAGCAGCGACCACACCCGCCAGTCCTGCGGCCGGGCGTCGCGGGCCCGCTCCAGGGCGGCGATGCCGTAGAAGGCCTGGCCGCGGGCGATATGGCCGCGGCCGACCTCCAGCATGGCCTCGACATTTTCCGGTTGCACCAGGAGGACCCGCTCGGCCAGCTCCGCGGCCTCCTGGTGGCGGCCGAGCTCCCGCATGGCCTGCGCCGCCCGGACTCCCGCGACCGGGTCCATCGGATTGATCTCGGCCTGTTCGGTCCAGAACACCGAGCGGCTCAGGGGGTCGGCGCGGTCATAGGCCGCGCGCACCTCGGCGCTGGCCGGCGTGCGGGGCGCGGCGGCGGGGGCCTGGGCCTGCTGCGCCGCGGCCGGCCAAACGGCGAGCAGCGGCGCGGTGAACAGGGCGATGGTTGCGATGCGGGCGGTCGTGCGCGACATGGAGGGGCGCTCCGGAAGGTTCGGGTCCAGACTCGGGCCTTCGCGTCAATCCTTGGTTAAGATCGGCCGTCCCAGGCCGGAAAGGCCGCCGCCGATGTCCGTCCTCCATCCCGACCTGCTGACCCCGGACGGCGAGGGGGCTTTGCCGGTGCGGATTCTCTATCGGGGCCAGCCGGTCGAGGGAGTCTGGGGCGCCTGGGCGCGCGCCAACGATTTCACCGGCAAGGCGGGGCAACTGCTCCTGCTGCCCTGTTCGGACGACGGCGTCTCTGGCGCCCTGTTCGGCGCGGGCGACCGCTTCGACCCGCAGACCGCCCGCGCGCTCCCGGCCCATCTGCCCGCCGGCCTCTGGCGACTGGAAGGGCTGGAGGCGGACGAGGCCGCCGCGGCGGCGCTCGCCTTCGCCTTGGGGGCCTACCGCTTCGACCGCTACAAGGCCGCCGGCAAGGACCCGGCCCGGCTCGCCGTCGGCCCGGGCACGGACGCCGCGGCCATCCTGCGCATCGCCGCCGCCTGCGACCTCGCCCGGGAGATGGTCGACACGCCCGCCGCCGACATGGGGCCGCTCCAGATCGAAACCATCGCCCGCGAGATCGCCGAGGAATCCGGTGCGACCGCGAGGGTGACGACCGGCGACGCCCTGTTGGAGGACAACTACCCTGCCGTTCACGCCGTCGGCCGCGCCGCCGTCCCCCACCGCGCCCCGCGGGTCGTCGAGCTGGGCTGGAAGCTCGACCGGACCGACCTGCCGCTGGTTGCGCTGGTCGGCAAGGGCGTGGTCTTCGACACCGGCGGTCTGGACATCAAGGCCGCCGCAGGCATGCGCAACATGAAGAAGGACATGGGCGGGGCCGCCCACGCCCTGGCGCTGGGCCGGCTGGTCATGCAGGCGAACCTGCCGGTGCGACTGGTGGTGCTGGTCGCCGCCGTCGAGAACGCCATTTCCGGCGACGCTTTCCGCCCCGGCGACATCCTGTCCAGCCGCAAGGGCCTGACCATAGAGATCGGCAACACCGACGCCGAAGGCCGTCTGATCCTCGCCGACGTCCTCGCCCGCGCCGGCGAGCATTCCCCCGACTTGACGCTCGACTTCGCCACCCTGACCGGGGCCGCCCGCATCGCCCTCGGCCCCGAACTCCCCCCGCTCTACAGCGAGGACGAGGCGCTGGTCGCCGACCTGCTCGAGGCCTCGCGCGCCGTCGCCGACCCCCTGTGGCCGATGCCGTTGTGGCCAGGTTACCGCGCCGCCCTCGAAAGCGAGATCGCCGACATCCGCAACGACTCCGCCGCCTGGGCCCAGGCCGGATCGATCACCGCCGCCCTCTTCCTGCAGCGGTTCGCGCCGACGACCGGGGCGTGGGCGCACATGGACATCTTCGCCTGGAACCCGCGCAAGCAGCCGGGCCGCCCCGAGGGCGCCGAGGCCCAGGGCCTGCGCGCCTGTTTCGAGATGCTGTCGCGCCGCTTTACGCCCGCGTGACGATCCGGCGCCACGATAAGGCCTTGGTTCGTTAACGGCCCTTTCGGCATCTCGCGGCAGGATGGGCGCTCAACCGGACGAGCCTCTTCTTGAACCTCGACGCCGCCAACCATGATCCCCGCACCACCCTCGCCCGGCCCGACCTGGCCGAGCAGGCGCTGGAGGGGCTCGTGCGCGCCCGGGCTTACCGCCCCGTGCGGCCCATGCACGCCGCCGTCCCCCTCGCCGACATCCACGCCGGAGCCGATCCCGCCTCCGAGCGAATCGACCAGCTGATCTACGGCGAGGTCTTCGACGTTCTCGACCAGCAGGGCGACCGCCTCTGGGGCCGCGCCCGCCGCGACGGCCTCGTTGGCTGGATCGCGGCCTCAGCTCTCCGGCCGGGCGCCCGCCTGCCCACCCATCGCGTGGCCGCCGTCGCCTCGACCCTGCCGCTCAACGCCCTTGTCGCCGACCCGACCGCGGCGTCCGCGGCGGACCTCGCCCCCGTCGGCGCCTTCGAGTCCGATCCCGTCGCCGTGGCCGAACGCCTGCTCGGCGTGCCACACAGCCTCGGCGCCCGCTCTTCCACGGCCACGGACTGCTCCGGCCTGGTGCAGCAGGCTCTCTACGCCTGCGGCCACGCCGGCCCCCGCCATGCCGACCAGCAGGCGGAGCTCGGCGAAGGGGTCGAACGCCCCGACGCCCGGCGCGGCGACCTGGTGATCTGGCTCGCCCCGCCCGGCGAGCACAGCTGGACCGGCCATTCCGCCTTCATGCTCGACGCCGACCGGGTGATCCACGCCAGCGGCCATCACGGCGCCGTGGTCATCGAGTCCTTCGCCGAGGCCGACGCCCGCTGCCGCGCCGAAGGCTTCGCCGCCCCGGTGTTCCGTCGGCTTCAGACCTGAGCGGTCCACTCCGAACGGACTTCCGGGTCCGCCTCCTCCGGCAGATGATCGGCCCGCAGACCGACGAAGCTCGCCTCGTCCATCAGCCGTGACAGCGCCCAGACCGCCGCGCCGCGCACGATCGGCGCCGGATCGTCCAGCAGGCGCCGCGTCGGTTCGATCAGCGCCGCATCACCGCTGTTGCCGATGGCGTAGAGGACGTTGCGCACGAAGCGGTCCCGTCCGATCCGTTTGACGGGGCTCTTCGAGAACAGGGCGCGGAAGGCGGCGTCGTCCAGCGCCGCCAGGTCGGCCAGCCGCGGCGAGACCAGGGCCTCGCGCGCCTGCACCCGGCTTTCGTGCGAGGCCACGGCGAACTTGTTCCACGGGCACACGGCCAGGCAGTCGTCGCAGCCGTAGATGCGCGACCCCGTCGCCCGGCGGAATTCCTCCGGCCAGGGCCCGGCGAACTCGATGGTCAGGTAGGACAGGCAGCGCCGCGCATCGAGCTGGAAGGGCGCCGGGAAGGCCTGCGTCGGACAGGCGTCCAGACAGGCTGTGCAGGCGCCGCAGTGCTCGCTTTCGGGCTCATCCGGCGCCAGTTCGGCGGCGGTCAGGATGACCCCGAGGAACAGCCAGTTGCCGCGGCTGCGCGACAACAGGTTGGTGTGCTTGCCCTGCCAACCCACGCCGGCGCGCTGGGCCAGTGGCTTCTCCATCAGCGGCGCCGTATCGACGAACACCTTGACGTCCGCGCCGGTCCGCGCCGCGATCTGTCCGGCCAGGGTCTTCAGCCGGCCCTTGATCAGTTCGTGATAGTCGTCGCCGCGGGCGTAGACCGAGATGTAGCCGGCCGAGCGGTCCGCCAGTTCGGGCAGGGGGTCATGCCCAGGCCCGTAGTTGAGACCGAGCACGATGGCCGTCCGGGCCTCCGGCCACATCGAGGTCGGGTGGGCGCGCCGCTCCAGCGTCGTCTCCATCCAGCCCATGTCGCCGTGCCGGCCCGCGCCCACGAAATGGGCCAGCCGCTCGCCCGCCGTCCACGGCTCGAAGGCCGAGGCGAAGCGGCACACGTCGAAGCCCAGGGCCAACGCGCGCTCGCGGATGAAGATGCGGGGATCGGCCGCCATGGCCGTCGTCTGACGCCTCGCGGCTCAGAAGTCGAGATCGTGGTACCAGACGGCGGGCTGCACGCCGGGGAAGCGGTCGGCCAGCAGGGGGCGGAAGCACGGCCGGGACTTCAGCTTCATGTACCAGGTCTTCAGCCCCGGAAAGGCGCCCCACGGCACCTCGCCGAAATAGTCGAGCACCGACAGGTGGGCGGCGGCGACGAAGTCGGCCTGCGACAGGCGTCGTCCGGCCAGGGCGTCGCGGGCGCCCAGCAGCGTCTCCATCATCAGCAGGTGCGCCTTCAGCGCCTCGCGCCCGGCTCGCAGCGCCCGCGCCTCGGGCGGGCCGAGGCGCAGCAGGGGCTTCTCCATCCGCTCATGCAGCAGGACGGCGTTGACCTCGTCGTTGAACCGGCGGTCGAACCAGGCGACCAGCCGACGGGTCTCGGCCCGCTCCGCCGGGTCGGCGGGCATCAGGAAGGCCTCCTTCGAACGGTCCTCCAGCCACCCCAGGATGGCGGCGGGCTCGCACAGGGTCAGGGCCCGCCCGCCCTCGGTGACCTGCAGCACCGGCGGCATGCCCGACGGGTTCAGCGTGGCGACCGGGCAGCCGTCCTCCCACGGCCGCACCACGGTCTCGGCGAACTCGATCCGGGCCTCGCCCAGCGCCAGCCGGGCGGTGCGCGATCCGGGGTCGAACGGGAAATGATACAGGACGCAGGCGGACATCACCGCTCCATGCCGCACAGGGCGTTAAGTCCGCGTTAGCCATGGACCGCTGCGGCCGCGGTCAGACGCCTTCGGCTGCGGTTTCGGGCTCATGAATTTCAGCCCGGCCCCGCGGGTCCGGGTGGATCAGGATGTCGGCGCGGGGGAAGGCGTCCAGCAGGCGCTGTTCGGCTCCGACGACGATGTCGTGCGCCTGTTCCAGGGTCAGGCTCGGCTCCAGGTCGACGTGCATCTGGATCGACATCACCGACCCCGCCATGCGGGCGCGAAGCTGATGGACCCCCGAGATTCGCGGATCGGCCAGCACGGCGGTGGTTATGGCGATCCGGTCGGCGTCGGGCACGGCGCGGTCCAGCAGGTGGTCCGACGCCTCCTTGAGCAGGCCCAGGGCCCCCCAGAACAGCCAGACGGCGACGATCAGCCCGGCTGCGGCGTCCAGCCCGGGCGCGGCCAGGAAGGCGCCCGAGACCACGCCGATCAGCACGACCGCATTGGCGGCCAGGTCGGCGGCGTAGTGGGCGCGGTCGGCCTTGACCGCCATCGAGCCGCTGCGCCGGATGGCGCGGTCCTGCATCCACACCAGCCAGCCGGTCAGGGCGATGGAGACCAGCACCACCATGACGGCCCAGTAACCCGAGGTCACCGGCCGGGGGTCGAGGATGCGCTGCACCGCCTCCCAGCCGATGAACAGGGCCGAGGAGAAGATCAGGCCGGACTGAACCAGCGCGGCCATGGCCTCGCCCTTGCCGTGCCCGTGGCGGTGCTCGGCATCCGGCGGCGCCGCCGCCCAGCGGACGGCGAAGAAGGTGGCCAGCGAGGCCACCAGGTCCAGCGCCGAGTCGGCCAGCGAGGCCAGGATGGCGACCGATCCGGAGGCGCCCAGGGCGAAGGCCTTCAGCGCGATCAGAACGACCGCGACGCCCACCGACAGGCGCGTCACATTGCGGGTCGCCAGCTGGGCGTCTTCGTCGAGCGTGGTCGTGGTCATCAGGGCCTTGTCGCGGAAAGCGCCTCCGGCGCCAAGGCTCGGGCGCATTAGCGCCATCGTCACGAAATGGCCGCATGCTGCCTGCGCCATGGGGCCGAGGCTCCCGGGACATTCGGAGGGCGACATGCAGTCGGCAGGGACGGCATCGCAGGCCGGCCGCTGGATCGGACGCGGCGAGGCCCTGGCCCGACTGGGGGTCAAGGCCCAGACCCTGTACGCCTACGTCAGCCGCGGCCGCATCGCCGCCCGGCCCGACCCCGAAGACCCGCGCCGCAGCCTGTACGCGGTCGCCGACATCGCCCGGCTCAGCGGCGACGAACCCCTGGACGACGTCGGCCAGTGGTTGCCCCCGGTCGAGGACGCCGGGTCGCCGGACCCTGAAATCCGCTCTTCAGTCTCCAGTCGTGACGGGCGGCGACTGTTCTATCGCGGTCTGGACGTGGTCCAGCTGGCGGAATCAGCCAATTTCGAGGACGCCGCCCGCCTGCTGTGGGACGCCCGCGCGCGCAATCCCTTCGCCGAGGTCCGGCCGCGCGTCGGCGCCACGCCAGGACACTCGATCCGGGGCCGGCTGTTTGCGGCGCTCGCCCGCCGGGCCGAGGAGGACGCCGCCTGCAAGCCCCGGCCGCCGGAGGCGCTGCGGACGGAGTGCGCGAGGGTCCTCGACGAAGCCGTCGACGCCATCGCCGGCCCCGGCCCCCGGCTGTTTCTCCACCAGCGTCTGGCCCGCTCATGGAAGGTGCGCGAGGCCGACGCCCATCTGATCCGGCGCGCCCTTGTGCTCGCCGCCGACGACGGGCTGGAC
>JAEYUE010000203.1 GCA_023433655.1 Pseudomonadota bacterium
ACGAGATCGGCGAACTGCCGCTGGACATGCAGGTCAAGCTGCTGCGCGCCCTTCAGGAAGGCGAGATCGACCCGGTCGGCGCCAAGCGGGCGGTCAAGGTCGACGTGCGCATCGTCTCGGCCACCAATCGCGACCTCGCCGAACAGGTCCGCGACGGCCGCTTCCGCGAGGACCTGTTCTACCGTCTCAACGTCTTCCCGATCGAGGCTCCCGCCCTGCGCGACCGGCGCGAGGACATCCCGGCCCTGGTCGAGCATTTCGTCGCCCGCTTCAATGTCGAGGAGGGCAAGCGCGTCGCCGGCTGCGCGGCCGAGACCCTGGCCCTGCTGTCGGCCTTCGACTGGCCCGGCAACGTGCGCCAGCTGGAGAACGCGGTGTATCGCGCCATCGTCCTGTCGGACGCGCCCTTCCTGCAGCCGCACGACTTTCCGGCCATCTCCGGCGTCGCCGCGCCCCTGTCGTTCGAGGCCGCGACCGCGACCGGGCCGGGTGCGACCGCAAGACAGGCGTTCGCCGGGACCGTTGCCGACCTGCCCCCGCTGCCGGAGACGCCAATCCGCATCCTCGACGAGCGCGGCCACCTGCGCACCCTGGAGGAGATCGAGCGCGACCTCATCCAGCACGCCATCGAGGTCTACGCCGGCCACATGTCCGAGATCGCCCGGCGCCTCGGCATCGGCCGCTCGACCCTGTACCGCAAGGTTCGCGAGCAGGGCCTCGAGGGCATCCTGAAGGAGGCCGGCTGAGCGCCCCGGCCTTTCGGCGCCGGACCGCCCCTATCCTGAACGAAAGTTCATGATGCCCCCGCGGCTTCTGCATGCGACACGTGCGGGGCCGCAACCTGCGGTTTCGTCATTGAAACACGACGGAAACGCCGGCGCGGCACGTTGAACGCCCGACATCCTCCCGACCGGAACGCCGCATGCTGCTCGTGACCACCGCCCTGTCCGGCCTGATGGCTGGCGCGATCCAGACCGCGCCGGCCCAGGCCGTCCCGCCCCCGCAGCAGCAGCCCCGGCCGCAACAGCAGCAAGAGCCCGCCCCCCAGCCCCAGACCCGGCAGCCGCCGGCCGAGCCGCCCGTCCCCGCCGCCACCCCGGCGGAGACCGAGGGCGCCGTCGACCTGGGCACGGTCAACGTCTCGAGCGCCCGTCCGCGCGGCAGCGTCGACACCGACATCCCGCCCGACGTCGTCCTGACCTCGGACGAGATCATGGCCTACGGGGCCTCCGACATCTCCGAGCTGCTGACCTATCTGGAGCCGATCACCCGCAGCTCCAGCGGCCGCACCGACCTGCAGCCGGTCTTCCTCGTCAACGGCCGGCGCATCTCGGGCTTCCGCGAGATCCGCGGCATTCCCACCGAGGCGATCGAGCGCACCGAGGTCCTGCCCGAGGCCGTGGCCGTCCAGTTCGGCTACCGTCCGGAGCAGCGGGTGGTGAATTTCGTCCTCAAGGCCGATTTCCGCTCGACCACTTACGAGGCGACCGGCCGCGTACCGACCCAGGGCGGCCGCACCACGATCGAGGCCGAGGCCGACCTGCTGCGCATCGCTGGCGCGAACCGTTGGTCCCTCGACCTGGAGTATTCCCGCTCCACGCCGCTGTACGAATCCGAGCGCGACATCCGCCGCGACCCGGGCTCGCAGCCCTTCGACCTGGTCGGCAACGTCACCGGCGATCCCTTCGGCGACGACATCGACCCCGCCCTGCCCGGGATCGACATCGCTCCAGTCCCGGGCTCGACCACGACCCCGACCCTGGCCGACTTCGTCGCTGCGGGCGGCGACCCGCGCACCGGCGATCTCGGCGCCTACCGCACCCTGATGTCCGCGTCCGAACAGGGCCAGGTCAGCGGCACGATCAAGCGCGATCTGAACAGCACCACCCAGGCCACCGTCAGCGCGAGTCTTGAGGACACCTCCAGCCGCAGTTTCAACGGCCTGCCCGGCGTTCGACTGGCCCTGCCGGAGACCAATCCCTTCTCTCCCTTCTCCGACGACGTCTTCGTCTTCCGCTACCTCGACGACGCCGCCGCGCTGCAGCGCCAGACCGACCGCCTGCAGGGCGAGCTCGGCTTCGTTCTCGACGGCTTCATCGGCGAGGAATGGCGCTGGACAGCGACAGGCGAATACACGCGCACCGAGACCGACACGGTCACCGGTCGCGGCTACGAAACCTTCGCCAGCCCCTTCCAGACCCGACTCGACGCCGACGACCCCGCCACAAATCCGTTCGGCCCGCTGGACGCAGCCGACTTCACGCGCATCGCCAATGACACCGCCAACTCCGTGTCCCAGCGGCTCGACACCGAACTGGTCCTGACAGGCGACCTGTGGGAGCTCCCCGCCGGCGACGTCAGCTCCACCTTCAAGGTCGGGGCCGACTCCCTGTCGCTGGAGTCGACCAGCACCCGCGCCGGCGTCACCACAGATCGCCGCCAGTCACGCGACCGTCTCAGCGGCCAGTCCAGCCTCAACATTCCGATCGCCAGCCGTCGAGCGGAGGTGCTGCCCGCGCTCGGAGACCTGTCGATCAACATCGACGCCGGCTTCGAGGACCTGTCGGACTTCGGAGGGCTTCTGCAACTCGGGGCCACGGTGAACTGGTCGCCGATCGAGAAGCTGTCCTTCCTCGCCAGCTGGACGGACGAGGAAGGCTCCCCGTCCATCAGCCAGCTCAACGACCCGGTCATCGAAACCTTCAATGTGCCGGTGTTCGACTTCGCCACCGGCGAGACCGTGCTGATCACCCAGATTTCGGGGGGCAACCCCGACCTCGACGCCGACAACCGGCAGGTCGTCCGCCTGGGCGGCACCCTGCGTCCCTTCGAGGAGCAGGACCTGTCGCTCAGCACCACCTGGACGTGGAGCCGCACCGACGACTACATCGCCTCCTTCCCCACCATCACGCCGGATCTGGAAGCCGCTCTCCCTGGCCGCTTCGAACGTGACCCGGACGGCGATCTCGTCCGCATCGACGCCCGGCCGCTCAATTTCGAACGTTACGAGCGCCAGGACCTGCGCACCGGCTTCAACTTCTCGAAAGCCTTCGGCACGCCGACGCCGCGCGCCGAGGGCGAAGGCGGCCGCCGGGGTCCCGGCGGTCCCGGCGGCGGCCCGGTAG
>JAEYUE010000244.1 GCA_023433655.1 Pseudomonadota bacterium
ACGCCCCGCCGGTGCCGAAGGCGACGCCGATCCACACCAGATGCTTGCCGGTCTTGCGCCAGGCCTTGTTGAACGACATCGGCGCGGCGTCGAGGCGCATGCGCGCGTTGCGGTCGCCCTCGAACATCCGCTCGATGTAGATGTAGAGGTCGGTCCACACCGTCTGCGGGCAGGCGTAGCCGCACCACAGCCGCCCGAACAGGGCCGTGGTCAGGAACAGGGCCAGGGCGGCGATGACCAGCAGGCCGGTGATGAAATACACCTCCTGCGGCCACAGCTGGATCCAGAAGAAATAGAACCGGCCGCCGTCGAAATCGACCAGCACGGCCTGGTCCGGCAGGGCGCCGGGACGCTCCCAGCGGATCCACGGCGTGATGTAGTAGATCGCCAGCATGGCGATCAGCAGGGCCCACTTCAGCCACCGCCACGGCCCGTGCACCAGTTTGGGATAGATCGGCACGCGCGACTTGTAGAGGCCGGTCCCCCGCGCCTTGGCGCGCTGGCGCTCCGCCGCCGACACCGGGCCGCCGCTCTGGCGTGCGGCGCCCGGCCGGTCGCGGGTGTGGTCGATGATCAGGGTCATGGCGCGGCCGCCGCAGTCCCCTCTTCGCCCCCTCCGGCGTTGGCGTGGATGTAGACGGCGAGGGCCTTGATCACGCCCGGCGAGAAGCGGCCCTCCCAGGTCGGCATGACGCCGTTCCGGCCGTTGTGGATCTGACCCGAGATCGAGGCGCGGTCGGACCCGTACAGCCATTCGCGGTCGGTCAGGTTGGGCGCCCCCATCGCCTGCATGCCGGTCCCGTTGGGCGCGTGGCAGGCGGCGCAGTTGTCGGCGTACAGCTGGGCGGCGCGGCCGACGGCTTGCGCATTCGCCTCACGGCCGGACAGGGCCACGACATACTCGGTCAGATCGGAGATCTGGCTGGAATCCAGCATCCGGTCACGCCCGAACGCGGGCATCATCGAGGTCCGGGTGTCGTCATGGCCGGCGCGGATGCCGACGCGGATGGTGTGCTCGATGTCCTGCAGGGTTCCGCCCCACAGCCAGACGTCGTCGCGCAGGTTGGGATAGCCCTTCGCTCCGGCCCCGCCGACGCCGTGGCAGCTGGCGCAGTTGTCGCCGAACACCGACTGGCCCACCGCCAGGGCGTGGGCCTGCAGGTCGGGATCGCGCTCGATCTGCTCCAGCGAGGCGTTGACCAGCTGGGTCTCGCGGGCTCCGCGCAGCGCCTGCAGCTCGCGCAGGTCGGCGGCCACATTGGCGCGGTCCGACTGGCCCAGCACCCCGCGGGTGTAGCCGGTGACGCCCGGCCAGGCCGGCATCAGCACCCAGTAGACGATCGAGAAGGCGATGGTCGCGTACCAGACCCACAGCCACCAGCGCGGCAGGGGATTGTCCAGCTCGCGGATGCCGTCCCATTCGTGACCGGTGGTGTCGACGCCGGTGTGTTCGTCGCGCACGGGCTCAGACATCGTCGGCCTCGTCCTTCTCGAGGGGCAGTTGGGAAAGGCGGCGATACGCCTCGCGGTGGCGCGGCAGCAGGGCCCAGACGACGCCCGCCAAGAACATCACGCCGAAGTAGAGGGTCCCACCCTGCTGGGCGAAACGGGCCACGGTTTCGTAGTCGAGGCCGCTCATCGCAGGTTCTCCGGGTCTTCCGCCTGGTAGGTGCGGAAATCGACCATGGTCCCCAGCACCTGCAGATAGGCCACCACCGCGTCGAGCTTGGTCAAACGGGTCGGATCGCCGTCGAAGTCGCCCTGGTTGACGTTGGCGCCGTAGCGCTGGCGCAGGTCCGAGGTCTTGCTGGCGAACGGATCCACCTGGGCCTTCAGGTCGGCCTCGGCGTTCTCGATCATCTCGGCGGTGTAGGGCACGCCCACCGCGGCGAGGGCGCGCAGCTGGCTTTGCACGGCGTGGGCGTCCAGGTCCTGATCGGCCAGGAACCGGTACGGCGGCATGTTCGATTCCGGCACCACCGAGCGCGGATCCTTCAGGTGCTCGACGTGCCAGTCGTTGGAGTACTTGCCGCCGACGCGCGCCAGATCCGGCCCGGTGCGCTTGGAGCCCCACTGGAACGGGTGGTCGTACATGCTCTCCGCCGCCAGGCTGTAGTGGCCGTAGCGTTCGACCTCGTCGCGCAGCGGGCGGATCATCTGCGAGTGGCAGCTGTAGCAGCCCTCCGAGACGTAGATGTCGCGCCCGGCCTGCTCCAGCGGGGTGTAGGGGCGCACGCCCTCGACCTTCTCGATGGTGCTCTCCACCCAGAACAGCGGGGCGATCTCGATCAGGCCCCCGATCGACACCGTGATGACGATGCCGATGACCAGCCAGAGCGAATGCCGCTCGAATTTCTCGTGTCGCTTCCACATGATGCGCTTATTCCGCCGGCAGGAGTTGGGGTTCGATCAGCGACGACGGGGCCGTCTTCGCGTCGGTCGCGGGCATGCGGATCGTCTTCCAGACGTTCCAGGCCATGATCGCGGTTCCGCTGAAGAACATCAGGCCGCCCAGCACCCGGATCACATTCTGGATGTGCTTGGCCGAGACCGTCTCGATGAAGCTGTTGGCCAGGAAGCCGTCGGGCGTGTACTCGCGCCACATCAGGCCTTCCATGATCCCGGAGACCCACATCGAGCTGATGTAGAGCACGATGCCGGTGGTCGCGATCCAGAAGTGCCACTCGATGGCGGCCTTCGAATACATGGCCGGCTTCTTCCAGAGCCACGGCACCATGCAGTAGATCGCGCCGAAGGTGATCAGGCCGTTCCAGCCGAGCGCGCCGGAGTGCACGTGGCCGACGGTCCAGTCGGTGTAGTGCGACAGGGCGTTGACCGTCCGGATCGACATCAGCGGGCCCTCGAAGGTGGCCATGCCGTAGAAGGCGATGGCGACCACCATCATGCGGATCACCGGGTCGGTGCGGAGCTTGTCCCACGCCCCCGACAGGGTCATCAGGCCGTTGATCATGCCGCCCCACGACGGCATCCACAGCATCACCGAGAAGGTCATGCCCAGGGTCTGCGCCCACTGCGGCAGCGCCGTGTAGTGCAGGTGGTGCGGCCCGGCCCAGATGTAGATGAAGATCAGCGACCAGAAGTGGACGATCGACAGGCGGTACGAATAGACGGGCCGCTCGGCCCGCTTGGGCACGAAGTAGTACATGATGCCGAGGAAGCCGGTGGTCAGCCAGAAGCCGACGGCGTTGTGGCCGTACCACCACTGGGTCAGGGCGTCCTGCACCCCGGCGAAGGCGGAATAGCTGCGCGCCTCCGTCAGGCCGACCGGCACCGCCAGGTTGTTGACGATGTGCAGGATGGCGATGGTGACGATGAAGGCCAGGTAGAACCAGTTGGCCACATAGATGTGCGGCTCCTTGCGCTTCCAGATCGTGCCGAGGAAGACCAGCAGATAAGCGACCCAGACGATGGTCAGCCACAGGTCGGTCAGCCACTCGGGCTCGGCGTATTCGCGCGACTGGGTGATGCCGGCCAGGTAGCCGGTGGCGGCCAGCACGACGAACAGCTGGTACCCCCAGAACACGAACCACGGCAGGATTCCGCCGAACAGGCGCGCCTTGCAGGTCCGCTGCACCACCCAGAAGGAAGTGGCGATCAGGGCGTTGCCGAGGAAGGCGAAGATCACGCCCGAGGTGTGCAGCGGGCGGATGCGCCCGAAATTGGTCCAGCCGTGCTCGGGGAAATACAGCTGGTTGGGCCACGCCAGCTGGGCGGCGGCGATCACCCCGACCAGCATGCCGACCACGCCCCAGAAGACGGTGGCGATGACGCCGGCGCGGATCACGCTGTCGGCGTACTTGGCCGGATCCGAGCGGAAGCGGCCGTTGCCGACACCCAGGGTCATGGCCGCCAGGGCGACGACGCCCGCCGCCGTCAGGATGTAGCCGTGGAAACGGAAGGCGGCGTCATCGGTGAACGCCGTTCCCAGCAGGGCGGCCAGGGCCGCCACGCCCACGAAAAGGAACAGGGCCGCCACGTCGGCGGGCGTGCCCGAATCCTGTGAAACCGTCGTCGTCATCCGCCTGGAGTCTCCTGTGAAGGCCCGCGCTGCGTGCCGCGACTCGACGGGAGCCGCATTGCGCTCGCGCAAAGCCGACCTTCGAATTTCATGCTCTCGAGGGGGTCTGGAGACCGCCATGCACGCCAGCGACCGCCCCGATAACCAACGCCTCGGCCTCGGCCTGCTCGGCCTCGGCGCCCTGCTCGCCGGCGCTGCGGGGGCGACCGGCCTGGCCGCCGGCGGTCACATGGCTCGCGCCGCCGATCTCTGCGGTCCGGCCGGAGGCCACTGCCTCGCCTGCCTCGGCGCGACCGCCGCGCTGGTCGCAGCCCTTGGGGTCATCGCCGCCGGCGCCGCCCTGCTCGCCCCGAACAGCCTCGCCCGGCGTCCCGTCCGCGGCTGAGGATTGGCGAGCGTCATCCGGAATCTCCCGGGCGAGCGCACTGCGCACCGCGGTCAGCAGGGCGTCGGTCAGCAGGGGCTTCTCGATGATCGGCACGCCCGCCACCGCCGCCCGCGCCTTCAGCATCATGCGCGGGTTGGTGGTCATCAGCACCGCCGGCAGGCGCACGCCGTTGGCGCGCAGCCGCTCCAGCAGGTCCAGGCCGTCGATGTCCGGCAGGTGATAGTCAAGCACCAGACAGCCCTCGTGGGGCAGATCGGCGGCCAGCAGACCGGCGGCGTCGCTGAAGCTGCGCACCTCCAGGCCTTCCAGATCGAAGGAGAATTGAACGGCGTGGGCGACCGCCGGATCGTCGTCGACGAGCAGGACGGCCGGCCGGGAGACAGACGGGGTCACGCGCAGAGGCTTTCCAGACGGCCGCGCTGGATCAGGCGCACATGCCGGGTCGACCGCGC
>JAEYUE010000313.1 GCA_023433655.1 Pseudomonadota bacterium
CCTCGCCCCAGCGCCGCGTCGAGGTCGGAGAGATCACCGGATCCTGCCGGGCGTGGATCAGCAGCAGGGGAACCTGGCGCTGGGCACGCCCCGCCTCGGCGACGTCCAGCCCGCCCGCCACCGAGACGCCGGCGGCCACCCCCTCCGCCTCCATCGCCGTCTCGCCGGCCAGCCAGCCGCCGAGGGAGTAACCCCACAGCGCCACCCGATCAGGAGCCATGTCCGGCTGGGCGGCCAGGAACGCCGCCCCGTCGCTGGCCGCCGCCCGCCAGACGCGCAGGTCGCGGCTGGTGCGTCGCTGCCGTCCCGGCTCGGCGTCATAGTAGTTGGGGACCAGCACGTGATAGCCGCGCGAGGCCAGTTGCACGGCGTGCGGGTCGAAGGTCGCCGCGTCCGCCGCCAGTCCCCGCGCCCCGTGCAGCAGCACCACGCCCGCCCCGTTCGGCCGCGCCGGCCGGTAGATCAGCCCGCGGACCGTCGCCAGCCCGCTGGCGTAGCTGGCCTGCTCCCGCGTCGCGGCATGAGCCACATCGTCCGGACAGGCCGCCGCCGCCGCGCCCGGCCAGCCCAGCCCCAGGACGATCGCCAGCAGCGCGGCCCGGCCCATCTCACCCCCGCCGGTTCAGGCTCAGGTGGTTGATCAGGTCGCTGCGCGTGATCAGGCCCACGAATTTCTCCCCGTCCAGCACGATGGCCACCCGGTCGCGGTCGAACAGGGGAATCAGCGAGTCCAGCGGCTCGCCCACCTGCACCGTGTCCAGCTCCCGCGTCATGGCCGACGAAACCGGCCGTGCGAAGCGCGCCTCGCGGGTGATCTCGTCGGTGTCCATGACATGGACGATGTCGCTTTCGTCCAGAATGCCGACCAGCCGCCCGTCCTCAATCACCGGCAGTTGCGACACGTCGGCGCCCTTCATCCGCTTGAAGGCGGTGTCGAGGGTGTCGCCCGGCCCCGCCGTCACCACGTCGCCATTCTCGTACTTGCGGGTGATCAGGTCCGACAGGTCGCCGTGCAGTTCGCGCTCGCCCAGGCCCTGGTCCGCCAGCCAGGCGTCGTTGTAGACCTTGGACAGATACTTGGCCCCGGTGTCGCAGACGAAGGTCACCACCCGCTTCGGCTCCGTCTGTTCGCGGCACCAGCGCAGGGCGGCGGCGATCAGGGTGCCCGACGACGACCCGGCCAGCACGCCTTCCTTGAGCAGAAGTTCGCGGACCGTGGCGATCGCCTCCGCGTCGGGGATCGAATAGGCCTTGTCGATCAGGCTCATGTCGGCTGTGTCCGGCACGAAATTCTGGCCGATGCCCTCGACGGTGTAGCTGCCCTCCGGGCCCGGCTCGCCCTCGTTGACGAGGCCGGCCAGGGTCGAGCCGACCGGGTCGGCCAGGATGACCTGCGCCTTCGATCCCTTCGACTTCAGGAAGCGGGCGATCCCGGTGATCGTCCCGCCCGAGCCGATGCCGGCCACGAAGGCGTCGATGTCGCCGCCCATCTGCTCCCAGATCTCGGGACCCGTGGTGCGGAAATGGGCCTCGGAATTGGCGTCGTTGGCGAACTGGTTGACGTAGAAGCCCCCCGGAATCTGCTGCGCCAGCCGCTCGGCCATGTCGGTGTAATAGTCCGGGTGCCCGTGCGGCACGTCCGAGCGCGTCAGGCGGACATCCGCCCCCATCGCCCTGAGGTGCTGGATCTTCTCCTTGGACATCTTGTCCGGAATGACCAGCAGCACCTTGTACCCCTTGGCCTGCCCCACCAGCGTCAGCGCCAGGCCGGTGTTGCCCGCCGTCGCCTCGACGATCGTCCCACCCGGCTTCAGGAAGCCCTCGCGCTCGGCCGCCTCGATCATCGACACCGCGATGCGATCCTTGATCGATCCGCCGGGGTTCTGGCTCTCCAGCTTGAGGAACAGCCGGCACGGGCCGGTGTCCATCCGCGTCACCTCCACCATCGGCGTCTTGCCGATCAGGTCCAGCAGGGACCCGGTCGGACCGGTCAGGACGGGGGCGGCGGCGAGGGACATGCAGGAACTCCGTTGGATTTCGGCGCGGAGGCTAGGCCTGGCCCGGCCCACGGACAACCCGACTGGCGCCGCCGGGGTGTTATGGCTATATTTCTGGCCAGAACAGGGGACTGACCGATGGCCAACTACGGGGTCGCCGAGGCGAAGAACAAGTTCACCCACCTGCTCGACCGGGTGGAGAAGGGCGAGAACATCACCATCACCCGCCACGGGAAGCCGATCGCGGAACTGCGCGCTCCGGCGGCCCCGGCCCCCAAGTACAAAGGCCCGGAATGGCAGGCCTGGTACGACGAGTTCGTCAAACGACGGGAGGCCCGCGCGCCGCTCGGCGTGCCTGCCGCGGAACTGATCCGCGCCATGCGCGACGGCGATGCGGAGTGATCTTCTACATCGACGCCAGCGCAGTCGTGGCTGTCATTGGAAGGGAGGCCGCCAGCCTGTCGGTTGATCGTGTCATCCGCGACCCGCATTCCGTGGTCCTGGTCAGCGATCTGGTCATTGCGGAGAGCGCAGCCGCCCTGGCGCGTAACGGCCGGGTGAGGGGACTTCCGCCGCCCGAGATGGAACAGCTCTTCCGGGAACTCGATGTCTGGGCCATCGGCGCGGGAGAGGCGGCGGCGATCGCCTCTGCCGACATCAGCGACGCCAACGCCTTCGTCCGCCTGCCGGGCATGGCTCTGCGCGCGCCCGACGCCATCCACATCGCCGCGGCTCGCCGACTCGACGCCACCCTTCTGACCCTCGACAAAGGCATGGCCCTCGCCGCCCGCGCCCTCGGCTTGCCCTGCATCAACCCCGCCGAGACTTCGGCGTTGAAAGACTGAATGACCCGTTCGAAACGCCCCCCCGCCGGCCTCCCCGACAAGGACACCCTCCTCGCCTTCCTGCGCGAGGCCGGTTCGGCGGAGAAGACCGACATCGCCCGCCACTTCGGCCTGAAGGGGGCGGACCGCCGCGCCCTGCGCGAGATGATCCGCGAGCTCGAGGCCGAAGGCAAACTCGGCAAGCGCGGCCGCAAGGGCTTCTCCGAGGCCGGCGCCCTGCCGCCCGTCGGCGTCGCCGACGTGGTCGAGGGCGACGTCGACGGCGACTTCTACGTTCGCCTGGTCGAAGCCTCGGAAGACGCCCCGCGCGCCGTCCTCGTGCCCGACAACACCGGCCGCAGCGGCGCGGCGCCCGGCCTCGGCGCCCGGGTCCTGGCCAAATTCTCCCACGGCGAGAACGGCTGGGAGGCGCGCGTCATCAAGGTGCTCGACACCGACGCCAACCGCATCCTCGGGGTCATCCGCAAGTCCAACCGCGAGGTCCGCGTCGAACCCGTCGACCGCCGCTCGAAGGACGTCCTGCTCGTCCCGCACGCCCAGGCCGAAGGTCTCAAGGACGGCGACCTCGTGCTCGCCGCCATCGAGAAGGGCGAGCATCGCTACGGCCCCAAACGCGGCAAGATCCTCGAGACCATCGGCCGCGAGGACGACCCGCGCGCCGCCTCCCTGATCGCCATCGCCGCCCACAATGTGCCGATGGGCTTCTCCGACCGGGTGCTGCAGGAGGCCCAGGACCAGGAATTGCCCTCGCTGAAGGGCCGCGAGGACCTGCGCGATCTGCCGCTGATCACCATCGACCCGGCCGACGCCCGCGACCACGACGACGCCGTCTACGCCCAGCGCGACGAGGATCCGAAGAACGAGGGCGGCTGGATCGTCTGGGTCGCCATCGCCGACGTCTCCGCCTACGTCCGCGCCGGAACCGCCCTCGACCGCGAGGCCCGCGACAAGGGCAACTCCACCTACTTCCCGGACCGCGTCGAGCCGATGCTGCCCGAGGTCCTGTCCAACGGCCTGTGCAGCCTCAAGCACGGCGAGAACCGCGCCTGCCTCGCGGTGCGCATGGTCTTCGACAAGTCCGGCCGCAAGACCGGCCACCGCTTCGTGCGCGGCCTGATGCGCTCGCACGCCAGCCTCAGCTACGAACAGGCGCAGGGGTCGATCGACGGTCAGCCGGACGACATCACCGGCCCGATCATGGAGGCCATCCTCTACCCCCTGTGGAACGCCTACCGCTGCATGCTCAAGGGCCGCGAACGGCGCAGCCCCCTGGCCATCGAAAGCCCCGAGCGCAAGGTGCTGATGGACCCCGGCGGCGGCATCGGCGCCATCGAGCCGCGCCACTCGCTCGAGGCCCACCGCCTGATCGAGGAAATGATGATCCAGGCCAACGTCTGCGCCGCCGAGACGCTGGAGCAGAAGCGCACGCCGCTGATCTACCGGGTCCACGACGCCCCCAGCCAGGAGAAGCTGTTCAACCTCGGCGACTTCCTGCAGACCATCGGCAAGCCGTGGAACAAGGGCGAACCGGCCACCACCAAACGGTTCAACAAGCTGCTCGACGAGACGCGCGACGGCCCCCATGCCGAGGTCGTCAACGAGGTCGTGCTGCGCACCCAGATGCAGGCCTTCTACAGCCCCGAGAACATCGGCCACTTCGGCCTCAACCTCGACCGCTACGCCCACTTCACCTCGCCTATCCGCCGCTATGCCGACCTGATCGTGCACCGTGGCCTGATCCGTGCGCTGAACCTTGGCGACGATGGTCTGACCGACCGCGAAATGGCCGAACTGTCCGGCATTGCCGAGCACATCACCGAGACCGAGCGCCGCTCCATGGCGGCGGAACGGGCGGCGATGGATCGCTATATTGCCGCCTTCCTCGAAGACCGCGTGGGCGCGACCTTTACCGGCCGCATCACCGGCGTGACCCGCTTTGGCCTGTTTATCCGTCTGGACGAAACGGGAGCCGATGGGCTGGTGCCGGTGT
>JAEYUE010000326.1 GCA_023433655.1 Pseudomonadota bacterium
TTCCCCGCCCCCCCCCGGCTGGCGGGCGGCCCCCCCCCCGCGGCGCCGCGGGCCTCATCGAGATCTACTGAGACCGGGCAGGGGGCGGACCCTCGCAGCCGCGGGCCCGCCATTCCGCCTCCCTGGCCGCCTGCCAGCGCGCCCGCAGCACCGCAGGCCGCGCCGGATAGCGGTCCTCCAGGAACGCGGCCTCCACTACCCGGTCGGTGCGGAAGGTGCGGAAGTCGTCACGCATCTCGCACCATCCGACCAGCAGGCGCGTGGTCTCGCGATAACCGATCAGAAAGGGCCAGATGACCCGCCGGGTCTCGCGCTCCTGCTCGTCGCGGTACAGCAATTCCAGCTTGCGGCCAGCGTGGATCGACGCCCGCACCTGCGCCATGTCCAGCAACTCGGTCTTGCGCGGCTCCCATACCGGCGGGCTGGCCACGGCCGGCTCCAGGACCACCGGCCTCAGCCGCTCGGGCACGGTGGCCGCGATCTTGGCGACCAGGTCGCGCGCCGCCCGCGCGAGCGCCGGATCGGCCCGCCCCGCCACCCACTGGGCCCCCAGCACGGCCGCCTCGATCTCGTCCGAAGTCAGCATCAGAGGCGGCAGGTCGAAGCCGCCCTCCAGCACGTAGCCGAGACCGGCCTCGCCGCGGATCGGCACCCGCTGCCCGACCAGGGTGGCGATGTCGCGGTAGATGGTGCGCTTCGAGGTTTCGAGCTCGGCGGCGATGGCCTCGGCCGTCAGCGGCCGCGACGACCGCCGCAGCACCTGGATGATCTGGAACAGCCGGTCTGCGCGTCTCATGCGGCCAGTCTTTGTGTACGCCTGCTGACAGCATGGTGGCAGCAGACTGGCAGTAGTCAATGCAGGCCGGCGGCGAGGGGCCGCCCTGCTTGCGGAGATGTGCGATGCTGACCCTGTTCCACGCCCCCTGGTCGCGGTCGTCCCGGCTGGTCTGGCTGCTCGAGGAGATCGGCCAGCCCTACGAGATCGTCTACTGCGCCATCTCGCGGATCGACGGGACCGGCGCCCGAGACCCGCGCAATCCGCACCCGGACGGCAAGGTCCCGGCCCTGTTGCACGACGACGCCCTGGTCACCGAGTCCGCCGCCATCGCCCTTTATCTCACCGACCTCTTTCCAAAGAGCGGGCTCGGCGCGGCCGTCGGCTCCCCGGAGCGCGGCCTCTGGCTGACCTGGCTGGCGTGGACGACGGGGGAGCTGGAGCCCGCCTTCTGGGCCCGGATCAGCGGAGCCGCCGCGTCCGATCCCCAGGCCCGCGCCCGTTTCGACTGCGTCCTCGCCCGCCTGTTCGAGGCGCTGGAGCGCGGCCCGTACCTGATGGGCCAGAGGTTCACCGCCGTGGACGTCATGGTCGGCAGCGCCGTGGCCTGGGCGCGGGAATTCCTGCCTGCCAGCCCGACGCTGGACGCGTGGCTGGAGCGGATCATGGAGCGTCCAGCCAACGCCCTGGCCGCGGCGAAGGACGGGCCGCCCCCGGCTCTGGCCCAGGTCGCCTGACCGGCCTCAGGCGGCGTCGGCGGTGTCCTGGCCGCCACCACCGTCCGCCGGTCTGACCACGGCGGTGAGGCTGGCGACGAAGTCGTCGCGCCAGATGCCGACGTCGGTATCGCGGACCACCTCCATCAGCGCGGCCCACTTCCGCTTGCGCTCCTCCAGCGGCATGGTCAGGGCCCGCTTGATGGCGTCCGAGAGCTCCTCGCGGCTGAACGGATTGACCAGCAGGGCCTCGCCCATCTGCTCCGCAGCCCCGGCGAAGCGCGACAGGATCAGCACCCCGGGATCGTCGGGATTTTGCGCCGCCACGTATTCCTTGGCCACCAGGTTCATGCCGTCGCGCAGCGGCGTCACCAGGCCGACGCGGGCGGCCCGGTAGATGCCCGCGAGCTGGTCGCGGCGGTAGGTGCGGTTCAGATAGCGGATCGGCTGCCAGTCCATGTCCGCGTACTCGCCGTTGATGCGGCCGGCGAGGGCGTCGAGGCGGGCGCGGATGTCCTGGTAGGCGTCGACCTCGTCGCGGCTGATCGGGGTGACCTGCAGCAGGAAGACCTCGCCGCGCATGTCCGGGTTGTCGGCGAGAAACTGTTCGTAGCCGAGCAGCCGCTGCTCCAGCCCCTTCGAGTAGTCGAGCCGGTCGACGCCGACGATCATGGAGCGAAAGGCGGAGGAGGCCGCCATCCGGTCGTAGGTGCGCGTGCCCAGGGTCGAGTTGCGCGCGGCGAGGAAGCCTTCGACGTCGATGCCGATCGGGAAGACCCCGGTCTGAACCCGCTTGCCGAACGCCTCGAGCGCGTCGTTGGGCAGCAGCCTGCCGTGCACGCTTGGCTCCGAGGCGACATAGTCACGGAACAGGTCCAGCCATTCGCGGGTGTGGAAGCCGATCAGGTCATAGTCGAACATCGACTCCACCAGCCGACGGTGGTGCGGCAGGGTGACAAGCAGCTGCCGCGCCGGCCACGGCGTGTGCAGGAAGAAGCCGATACGGTTGCGGACGCCGCGCCGCCTCAGGTCCCTCGCCAGCGGGATCATGTGGTAGTCGTGGATCCAGATGACGTCGTCGGGCTGGATCAGCGGGGCCAGAACCTCGGCGAACCGGGCGTTGGTCCGCTCGTAACCCTCACCGTAAGACCGTTCGTACTCGGTCAGGTCGATCCGGTGGTGGAACAGCGGCCACAGCGTCTTGTTGGCGTAG
>JAEYUE010000028.1 GCA_023433655.1 Pseudomonadota bacterium
GCTGGCGCCGGGCCTGTTCGCCCTGACCGGCCTCGGCTCCCGCGGCTTCTGCGTCGCCCCGCTGCTGGCCGAGCACGTCGCAGCGCTGGCGACCGGCGCGCCCTCGCCGCTGCCGGCGTCCCTGGCCGCGCGGGTCGGGCCGGAGCGGTTCGTGACCCCGGGCCCTCTTGCGAAACCTTCGCCGGAGGAGGACGGTTAGGGTGAAATGGGGGTTTTTCAGCGATCCGGAGACCGAAGATGACCCGAGTGATCACCTACCCCGCTGTCGCCGCCGCTGTCGCCCTGACCGCCTCGTGCGCTCCGAACGGCGACATGGGCGCGGCCGGCGTGGCGGCCGGGCCCGAGCACCAGTGCTTCTACGCCGACCAGGTGCGGAACTTCCGCGCCGGCGGTCCGGGCCAGCTCTACATACGGGCCATGCGCGATCAGGTGTTCGAGCTCAACTCCTCGGGCGGCTGCACCGATCTGGACTTCACCCACCGGCTCGCCATCACCCCGGAGCCCGCCGGCCTCGCCGGCGGACGAATCTGCACCGGCGACTGGGCGCGGATCACCCTGCCAGCCTCGTCCGCGCCGGTGAGGACCTGCCGCGCCCGCGTCAGCCGCATGCTGACCGCGGAGGAGGTCGCCGCCCTGCCGGACGCGCATCGGCCATAGGCCCGGCCTCTCTGCCCTGAGGCTCAGCCCTTCTGGGCGTAGCCGAGACGCTGGTTGAGCCGCTCGATCAGGTCGATGGCGGTGTCGGCGATCACCGAGCCGGGCGGATAGACGGCGGCCACCCCGGCGTCGAGCAGGGGCTGGACGTCGGCCGGCGGGATCACCCCGCCGACCACCACCGTGATGTCCTCGCGGCCCAGCTTCTTCAGCTCGGCGATCAGTTCCGGCGCCAGGGTCAGGTGACCGGCGGCCAGCGACGAAGCGCCGACGGCGTGGACGTTCTTCTCCACCGCCTCCCGCGCCGCCTCGGCGGGGGTCTGGAACAGCGAGCCGGCCGTGACGTCGAAGCCGAGGTCGCCGTAGGCGGTGGCCACGACCTTCTGGCCGCGGTCGTGGCCGTCCTGGCCCAGCTTGGCGATCAGGATGCGCGGCGGGCCGCCGTCGTTCTCGACGAAGGCGGCGACCATGCCGCGCGCCCTGGACACCTTCGGATCGGCCCCGGCCTCCTTCGCATAGACGCCCGAGACGGTCTTCACCGTGGCGACGTGGCGACCGAAGGCGGCCTCCAGCGCGTCGGAGATCTCGCCGACCGTCGCCTTGGCGCGCGCCGCCTCGATCGACAGCTGCAACAGGTTGGCCCCGCCCCGCGCGCCATTGGTCAGGGCCTCCAGCGCGGCATCGGTCGCCGTCTGGTCCCGCTCGGCGCGCAGGCGCTTGAGTTTGTCCAGCTGCGAGGCCAGCACGGCGGCGTTGTCGACCTTGAGCACCGGAATGTCGTCGACGTGGTCGGCGAGGTATCTGTTCACCCCCACCACCGTCTGCTGGCCGGTGTCGATGCGGGCCTGGGTGCGCGCCGCCGACTCCTCGATGCGCAGCTTGGGCACGCCGGCCTCGATGGCCCTGGCCATGCCGCCGAGGGCCTCGACCTCGGCCATGTGGGCGCGGGCCTTCTCGGCCAGCTCGTGGGTCAGGCGTTCAACGTAGAAGCTGCCGCCCCACGGATCGATGACCCGGGTCAGCCCCGTCTCCATCTGCAGCAGCAGCTGGGTGTTGCGGGCGATGCGGGCCGAGAAGTCGGTCGGCAGGGCGAGGGCCTCGTCGAGGCTGTTGGTGTGCAGGCTCTGGGTCTGGCCGCCCGCCGCCGCCATCGCCTCGACCATGGTGCGGCTGACATTGTTGAACACGTCCTGCGCCGCCAGCGACCAGCCCGAGGTCTGGCAATGGGCCCGCAAACTGAGCGAGCGCGGATCCTTCGCTCCGAACTTCGCCACCGCCTCGGCCCACAGCAGGCGGCCGGCGCGCAGCTTGGCCACCTCCATGAAGTAGTTCATGCCGATGGCCCAGAAGAACGACAGTCGCGGGGCGAAGCGGTCGATGTCGAGCCCGGAGTCGACGCCAGCCTTCAGGTACTCGATCCCGTCGGCGAGGGTGTAGGCCAGCTCGAGGTCGGCCGACGCCCCGGCCTCCTGCATGTGGTAGCCGCTGATCGAGATCGAGTTGAACTTCGGCGCGTGCTCGGCGGTCCAGGCGAAGATATCCGACACGATCCGCATGCTGGGGGCCGGCGGATAGATGTAGGTGTTGCGGACCATGAACTCCTTGAGGATGTCGTTCTGGATGGTCCCGGTCAGGGCGCTGTGCGCCACGCCCTGCTCCTCGGCCGCCACGACATAGAGGGCCAGCACGGGCAGCACCGCCCCGTTCATGGTCATCGACACCGACATCTGGTCCAGAGGGATGCCGTCGAACAGGGTGCGCATGTCGTAGATGGAGTCGATGGCCACCCCGGCCATGCCGACGTCGCCCTTCACCCGCGGGTGGTCGGAGTCGTAGCCGCGGTGCGTGGCCAGATCGAAGGCGATCGAGAGGCCCTTCTGCCCCGCGGCGAGGTTGCGCCGGTAGAAGGCGTTCGACTCCTCCGCCGTCGAGAAGCCGGCGTACTGCCGGATGGTCCACGGGTTCGACGCGTACATGGTCGGATAGGGCCCGCGCACATAGGGCGCGATGCCCGGCAGTCCATGGATGAAGTCCAGCCCCTCGACGGCGTCCGCGCCGTAGGCCGGGGCGACCGGCAGGCCTTCGGGCGTCAGCCACGGCTCGCGCGCCGGGCCGGTCCCGGTCGGCGACAGGTCGAGGGCGATCTTCGAGAAGTCGGGGAAGCTCATCGGGCCGCTCCTTCGGCTTCGAACCGGGCGGCGATGCGGATCGGCGTCAGCGGCACGCAGGCGTCGCCGCCGCCCTCGACCGGGGTCGCGGGCGTCGCATCGGCGACGGCCGGGCGAGGCTCGGGATCGACGAACTTCGTCACGCCGACCAGTTGGGCGACGCCGCCGGACAGGGCCGCCTCCAGCGTCTGGCGGGCGCGGGCGATGCGCGGCTGGATCAGATGGCCGCGCAAGGCTTCAACGATCCCGCCCTCGGCCTCGATGGCCTGGAACTCGGCCCAGCCCGCCTCGGCCAGGTCGCGGGTGCGCTGATCGAGGAACCAGGAGCCGGCCGCCGGATCGTCGACCCGGCCGAGATTGGCTTCTTCCATCAGCACCAGCTGGGTGTTGCGGGCCTGACGGCGGGCGAAGGCGTCGGGCCGTCCCTGCGCGCGGGTGAAGCCGTCCAGCACCACCGCATCGGCGCCGCCGACGGCGCCGGCGAAGCCCGCCGCCGTCAGCCGGAGCAGGTTCGGCCACGGATCCCGCGCCGACAGCATGCGGCGGGATGATCGGACCTCGATCACCGCCGGCGTCTCGACGCCGAAGGCGGCGCAGATCGAGCGCCACATCAGCCTGAGCGCCCGGACCTTGGCGAGGCCGTCGAAATATTCCTGGTCCACAGCGAGGCCGAGGACGGTCCCCTTCAACGCCTGTTCGGCGGTCATCCCGGCGTCGACCGCCGCCCGCACCAGGGCGACGGCGTTCGCGGCCGCGAAGGCCAGTTCCTGCGCTATGGAGCCGCCGGCCTCGTGGGCGACGCGGCCGCTGGCGAGGAAGAAGGCGGCCTCGGGATAGGCTGAGGCGTGGCGGGCCGCGGTGTTGGCGGCCAGCGACAGGTGCTCCTCAAGGCTCCGGGGCGCCTCGCCGATGGCGGCGAAGGCGGAGACGGGGTCCATGTGGAACATCAGCCGGGCGCGCGGCGAGCCCTTGGCGGCCACGGCGAGGGCGTTGGCGGCCTCCGGCCCGGCGAGACCGGCGTCGAGGGCCACGGCGGCCAGCTCCAGCGCGACGCCTTCGAGGGCCCGCGCCAGCGGCTCGCTGTCGGCCAGCACGGCGCCGCCGAGCACCACCGAGGCGGCGCCGCCTTCGAGGTCAGCCAGGACGGCGGCATTGACGGCCGCAGGGTCGTCGCCTTCCACCAGGGTGCGCAGGTCCCACGCCCGCTCGTCACACTGCGAGGGCCGCGGGGCGAAGACCGGCTCCACTCCCGTGGCGTCTGCATAGAGGGGGCGGACGGTCAGCTGGTCGGCGTCGAGGTGCACCAGGCTCTCGAGCGGGCGGCCCTTGAGGGCCTTTTCGGCGAGAGCCCGCCACTCGGCGGGGGTGGGCGTCGGAAAGGTCATGGCGCCCCATTTGCCTGCAGCGGCGGGCGGGGTCCAGCGCCGAAGCCGACTCCGTGTCCGGTCGGAATGGGCTCGCAAAGCGTCACCGTGACGGTTGCTATTAGGGCGCCGCGGCCTACATCCGTGCGGACGCCGAGAGGAGCATCGCATGGCCGACCTGACCGCCTTTCCGATCACCCGCCGCTGGCCCGCCGCCTATCCCGAACGGCTGCAGCTGTATTCGCAGAACACGCCGAACGGGGTGAAGGTCTCGATCATGCTGGAGGAGACCGGCCTGCCATACGAGGCGCATCTGGTCGACATTTCGAAGGACGAGAGCTGGACGCCCGAGTTCCTGTCGCTGAACCCCAACGGCAAGATTCCCGCCATCCTCGACCCAGACGGCCCAGGCGGAGAGCCGCTGGCCCTGTTCGAGTCCGGGGCCATCCTCATCTATCTGGCCGACAAGACCGGCCGGTTCATCCCCTCCGACCCGGCCGGCCGCTACGAGACGATCCAGTGGCTGATGTTCCAGATGGGCGGGATGGGGCCGATGTTCGGCCAGGTCGGCTTCTTCCATAAATTCGCCGGCCGGCATTTCGAGGACAAGCGCCCGCTGGAGCGCTACGCGAAGGAGTCGAAGCGGCTGCTGGGGGTGATCGACCAGCGACTGGAGGGGCGCGACTGGATCATGGGCGACCCGTACACCATCGCCGACATCTCGATGCTGGGCTGGGTGCGCAACCTGATCGGCTTCTACGGCGCGCGGGAACTGGTCGGCTTCGACGAACTGAAGAACGTCCCCGGCTGGCTGGACCGCGGCCTGGCCCGGCCGGCGGTGCAGCGCGGGCTGGAGATTCCGAAGCCGGCCTAGTGGCCGATCACCGTCGGCAGCGCCTGCCAGACGATGGCGACGGCGGCTACGCCGGCCCCGAGCAGGGCGAGCTGGTCGCCAAAGCCGCTGGCCGGGTCGCTGCGCCGACGGACGCGGCGGACCGCCCACAGCCCCAGCCCCACAGCGACTGAAAGGCAGACAGCGCTGAAGGCGAGGCCGCCCATGCGCCAGGCGAAGTCATCAGCGCGGGCGACCACGTCAGCGAGGCTGGCGATGGCGTAGACGCCCATGAAGTGGATCGTCCAGACGATCAGGCCGCCCAGCATCCAGGCCCAGCGCAACATGCTCAGCCTCCCGGGAACAGCCGCACCAGCAGGGTGGCGAACACCCCCTGGGCGGCCGAGAAGGCGATGAACAGGGCGATGAGGTCGAAGGTCGAAGGCCGCGCCGCCTCGACATGGCCGGCCAGCCAGCGCGCCACCGCATAGAGGCCCATCATGCCGACGAGGGCGGCGAACATCCCCTGCCACGACAGCAGGGCGAAGACGGTCGCGCCCTGGGTGTTCGCCGACGCCGCCAGCCCAGTGGCGATCCACGCCTGCAGTTCAGTCCACCAGCCGGCGGCCACGAGGACGGCGGCGAGGAGCATCAGGAGGGTCGCGATGGCGGCGCTGCGCGGACGATCCAGCCGCAAGGTCCGGCACGAGGCCCAGGCGAGAACCCCCGCGAGGACGTAGGCCGCGACCACGGCGATCATCGAGCCGGCCTCCGGCGGCGGCGCCCAGAGCTCGGGATTGCGGCTCCACAGGAAGACGTAGCTGAAGCCCATCAGCGTCCCGACCATGCCGGCCACGACCAGGGTGATGACCGCCGCCCACCAGCCGTGGCTGGAGGGGCCGCTGGCGTAGGTCGGCACGACGATCCCGGCCCCGATGTCGGCGGTCGGCTGGATTCGCGGCCGGTCGAGGAACCAGCACCACTGGACGATGCAGTAGACCCCCAGCACGCCGCTGATCGCCGCCGGCCAGTAGGCCTTGACCGTCAGCAGCAGGAAGAAGCCGGCGGTGAAGACGGCCGCCCAGACGTGCCAGGCCGAGGGGTCGGGCATGCGCTGGAGGTACTGCGGTTCGGCGTTGAGGGTGGAGGTGACGAGGGTCTCGCGCTCGCCGGTGGCGGTGTTGGGCAGGAAGTAGCGTCCGGCCTCGACATCGCGGGCGAGATTCGGCTGCTCCCACAGCGGGTAGCGGCTGGTGATGATCGGGATGGAGCGCACTGAGTAGAGACCGGTCGGCAGCCATTCCAGGCCCGGGCCGTCGAAGACATTGCCGGCGTCACGCGCGCCGAAGGGACGGAAGTTGCGGATCATGTCGATGATCCACAGCAGGACCGCGGCGGCGAAGACGAAGGCCCCGACGGTCGAGATCAGGTTGGGCCACTCCCAGCCCCGGTCCGGCAGGTAGCTGTAGACCCGCCGCGGCATGCCCATGAGGCCGGTCAGGTGCATGGGCAGGAAGGTCAGGTGCATGCCGGCGAACATCAGCCAGAACACCCACTTGCCGACCCGCTCGCTGAGCGGCCGGGTGGAGCTCATCGGCAGCCAGTAGTAGATGGCCGCGAACATCGGGAAGACCATGCCGCCGATCAGCACATAGTGCAGGTGGGCGACGATGAAATAGCTGTCGTGGGCCTGCCAGTCGAACGGGACCATGGCGACCATGACGCCGGTCAGGCCGCCCATGACGAAGATGACCAGGCCGCCCAGGACGAACAGGCCAGGGGTGCTGAAGCGCATGCGCCCCGCCGCCACGGTGGCGATCCAGGCGAAGACCTGGATGCCCGCCGGCACCGACACCGCCATCGACGCCGCCGAGAAGAAGCTGGTCGAGATGGTCGGCATGCCGGTGGTGAACATGTGGTGGGCCCACACGCCGAAGCTGATGAAGCCCGTGGCCAGCATGGCCAACACCACCAGCCGGTAGCCGACCAGCGGCGTCCTCGCCATGGCCGGGATGATGGTCGACATCGCCCCCGCCGCCGGCAGGAAGATGATGTAGACCTCGGGGTGGCCGAAGAACCAGAACAGATGCTGCCACAGCAGCGGGTCGCCGCCCTTGAGCGCGTCGAAGAACGGCCAGCCCAGCGCCCGCTCGATCTCCAGCAGCAGGGTCGAGAGGATGATCGACGGGAAGGCGATGATGATCATCCCGGCGAAGATCAGCATGGCCCAGGCGAAGACCGGCAGCTTGTCGAGGGTCATGCCGGGCGCGCGGTTGCGCAGCACGCCGACGATGATCTCGATGGCCCCGGCGATGGCCGAGATCTCGATGAAGCCGATGCCCAGCAACCAGAAGTCGGCGTTGATCCCCGGCGAGAAGGCGGTCGAGGTCAGGGGCGGGTACATGAACCAGCCGCCGTCCGGGGCGAGGCCGAAGAACAGCGAGGCGAAGAAGGCGAGGCCGCCGATCAGATAGGCCCAGAAGGCGTAGGCGCTGAGCCGCGGGAAGGGCAGGTCGCGCGCGCCCAGCATCTGGGGCAGGAGCAGGACACCAAGCGCCTCGACGGCGGGCACGGCGAACAGGAACATCATCATCGTGCCGTGCACGGTGAAGAACTGGTTGTAGGTCTCCTGCGGCAGGAAGCCGTTCATCGGCACGGCCAGCTGGGTGCGCATCA
>JAEYUE010000036.1 GCA_023433655.1 Pseudomonadota bacterium
CTCCCATTCGAGGCGCTTCCAGTACTCTTCCTCAGGTGCGGCGGGGGTCACCTGCTGCAGGCGCGCCTTCAGGCCCTCGCGCGCCTGGTGCTCCAGTTCGGCCGGCTCGTCGCGGCCGGCGCCGGTGTCGAAGCGCGGCAGGATCGGGGCGCGGGTGGTGACCAGGAAGGCGCAGCGCCGGGCGATGTCGATGGTCGCGTCGCAGGCCTCGGGCAGGTCGGCGAACAGCTCGCGCATGGCCGCGGCCGGCTTGAACCAGTGCTCGCCGGTGATGCGGCGGCGGTCCTCCTGGCCGGTGAAGGCGCCGTCGGCGATGCACAGGAGGGCGTCGTGGCTGCGGGCCTGGGCGGCCTTGGCGTAGTGGACGTCGTTGGTGGCCACCAGGGGGACGTCGTGGGCGTAGGCCCATTCGACGAGACCGCGTTCGGCCTGGGCCTCGCGCGGCAGTCCGTGGCGCTGCAGCTCGACATAGAAGCGGTCGCCGAAGGCGGCCTGCATGGCGGCCAGCGCCGCCGCGGCCTCGGCCGGCTTGTCCTGGGCGAACAGCGGGTCGATGGGGCCGTCGGGGCCGCCGGAGAGCAGGATCAACCCCTCGCTGTGGGCCACGACCTTGTCCCAGGGCACGCTGGGTTCGTCCATGGCTCCGGCCTCGAGGAAGGCCGCCGACGACAGGGCCGACAGGTTCAGCCAACCGGCTTCGTTCTGGACCAGCAGGACCACGGTCGGGCATTTCGCCCAGCGTTCGCTCATGCGGCCGCCGATGCCGGTGACCGGCAGGGCGCAGCCGAGAATGGGCTGGACCCCGACGTCCCTGGACGCCTGGCTGAACTCGAGGGCCCCGAACAGGTTGGCGCGGTCCGTCACCCCGACCGCCGGCATGCCGGCGTCGGCCGCCAGCCGCGGAACCTTGGCCGCCTTGATCGCGCCTTCCAGCAGCGAATAGGCCGAGCGGACGCGGAGGTGGATGAAGCCCTGGCTGTTCAGCGTGTCGGTCAAACCGGATCCCTTGTCGACGGCGACCCCGTCATGGACCGAGTCTCACATCGCAGGCGACCGCGACACCTCAAACCGGCGCGCCGGCGGTCCTCGCCGGGGACGGTCTGTGGACAGCCCCGGCCCCGCGCCTCAGGCCGCCGAGGTCAGCAACGCCGCCTGCCACACCATCCAGACGAAGCCGCCGCACGAAACCAGCGACAGTGCATCCCGAACCCAACGCGCCATGATCATCCCTCCGCATATATGTTCCGGGAATGTTCTAGGTTGCTGGTTTGTTCCAGTCAAGGTCGGAGCCGGGCGCCGCGTAGACCTCAGCGGCGCAGTCGATCCTCACATTCGGCGACGCCGTCGCTCACCGCGGCCTCTGCGTACAGATCGCGGGCCCGACTCCAGGCCGCCCGCGCGTCAGACGGCCTCTGCAGCCCGTCCAGCGCCAAGGCCTTCAGGCGCAGCGAGTTGGCGAGATCGAGCGGACGGCCGGCGGCTTCGTAGAGGGTGACGGCCTGCTCTGCGGCCGACAGCGCCTGCGCGTTTCGACCCGCCTCGCGGTCGAGGTCGGACAGATGGCGCAAGGCGTCGCCCTCGAGCAGGCCTTGACCGGCGTCGCGGGCCGCGGCGCCGGCGCGGGCGTAGGATTCGCGGGCTTCACCTGCCCTCCCCGCACGGCGCGCGGCCCGGGCCCCAGCCAGAAGGGCTTCGATCTCAGGGCTCATGGCGACCTCCGTCTGCGCGGAGATTATCACCCGGGGCCCGGCGCGTGTCAGTAAGCGTGGCTCTCCGCCGGGCGCTCTTCCAAGTGGCCGTCCTTGAGCGCGAAGACCCGGTCCATGTGACCGGCCAGCTCCATGTTGTGGGTGGCGATCAGGGCGGCGACGCCGGTCTGTTTGACGAGGTCGTGCAGGGCCTCGAACACGGTCTGGCTGGTGGCCGGGTCGAGGTTGCCGGTGGGCTCGTCGGCGAGCAGCAGGCGCGGCCGGTTGGCGAGCGCGCGGGCGACGGCGACGCGCTGGCGTTCGCCGCCCGAGAGCTGGGCCGGCTGATGGGTCAGGCGGTCGGCGAGGCCGAGTTTCTCCAGCAGCTCCGTGGCGCGGGCGCGGGCGGCTTCGCGGCCGACGCCGGCGATGCGCAGCGGCAGGGCGACGTTGTCGCGGGCGTCGAACTCCGGGAGCAGGTGGTGGAACAGGTAGACGAAGCCGATGGCGCCGAGGCGCACACGGGTGCGGGCGCTGTCGGGCAGATGGCCCATCTCCTGGCCATCGATGCGCACCTCGCCCGAGGTCGGGTGCTCCAGCAGGCCGGCGGCGTGCAGCAGGGACGACTTGCCCGAGCCGGAGGGGCCGATCAGGCCGACGACCTCGCCCGGCCTGACGTCGAGATCGACACCCTTGAGCACGGTCAGACCGCCCGTGGCGGTGTCGTAGGTGCGGGTCAGGTTCCGCACCGACAGGACGGGGGCGGTCTCACTCATAGCGGAGCGCCTCCACCGGATCGAGCTTGGCGGCCTGCCACGAGGGGATCAGACCGGCCACGCAGCTCATGAAGAAGGACCAGAGGGTGACCCAGACGACGTCGAGCGGATCGACCTCCGCCGGAATGGCCTCGAGCATGTAGACGTCGGCGTCGAACAGCCGGACCTGGAACAGGGCTTCGAGGAAGTGCTGGATGGAGCCGATGTTGAGGCAGAACAGCAGGCCGAGGACCTGGCCGGTGACCGTGCCGGCCACGCCGATCGCGGCGCCGGCGATGAAGAAGACGCGAAGCATCGAACCCTGGCTGGCCCCGACGGTGCGCAGGATGGCGATGTCGCGGGTCTTGTTCTTCACCAGCATGACGATGCCGGAGATGATGTTGAGGGCGGCGATGGCGACGACGAGGCCGAGGATGATGCTCATGGCCACGCGCTCGACCTTCAACGCCCCCCAGAAGGCGGCGAGGCGGTCGCGCCAGTCGCTGACGATGGCGCTGACGCCGGCGGCCTGCCGCACGGGGACCAGCAGCTCGCCGACCCGGTCCGGCTCCTGCACCTTCAGTTCGATGACGTCCCAGACGCCTTCCTTGGCGAAGAACAGCTGGGCCTGCTCCAGCGGCATGAAGATGAAGGCGCGGTCGAAGTCGGCGGTGCCGGAGCTGAACATGCCGCCGACGCGGTAGGTCTTTTCCAGACCGCCGAGGTTGCCCAGGGCGCTGTCCGCCCCGGTCGGGGAATAGAGGGTGATCGGATCGCCTACCCGCAGGCCCATGCCGTCGGCCAGGGCCTTGCCGATCAGGATGTTGTCGCCGCCATACGCCCCCTGGCCGAAGCTGCGGCGAGCCTGTTCGTCGAGGCTGTCGTAGACGTAGGCCATGGAGTCGAGGTCGCCGGGCCGGATGCCGCGAACCATGGCGCCGGTGGTGACGCCGGCGGCGCGGACGATGCTCTGGCTCTCGGTCAGGGGCGTGACGCTGACCACGCCGGGCACCTGGCTGATGCGCCGGACGGCGGCGTCGCGGTCGGGCGAGACCAGCACCTGGCCCTGGACGTACATGTGCCCGTTGAAGGACAGCATGCGGTCGAGCAGCTCGTTGCGGAAGCCGGCCATGATGCTCATGACCGTGATCAGGGCCATCACCGCCAGGGCGATGGCGACGTAGGAGATGATGGCGATCAGGGCGATGCCGCCCTCCCTGCGGCGCGCGCGCAGGTAGCGCATGGCCAGGCCGAACTCCCAGGCGGAGAAGGCGCCGGCGGGCTTGATCGGCTTCGCGGCCGCCCCGGCGTCGGTCATGCGGTCAGCCTCGCGAGGGCGTCGTCCAGCGACATGGACAGCTTCTCGCCGGTGGCCCGGCGCTTCAGCTCGACCACGCCGTCGGCGAGGCCCTTGGGCCCGATGGTCAGCTGCCACGGCACGCCGATCAGGTCGGCGGTGGCGAACTTGCCGCCGGGGCGCTCGTCGGTGTCGTCGTAGAGGACGTCCTTGCCAGCGGCCTCGAGCTTCGCGACCGCGTCCTCGCAGGCGGCGGAGACGGCGGCGTCGTTGGCGCGCAGGTTGATGACCACGACGTCGAAGGGAGCCACGGCGTCGGGCCAGACGATGCCGCCCTCGTCATGGCTGGCCTCGATGATGGTGCCCAGCAGTCGCGACACGCCGACGCCGTAGGAGCCCATGTGGACGGGCGTGTCCTTGCCGTCCGGCCCCTGCACATTGGCCTTCATCGGGGCCGAGTATTTGGTCCCGAAGTAGAAGATGTGGCCGACCTCGATGCCGCGGGCCGACAGGCGGTCGTCCTCGACGGTCTCGGCCTCGAAGCGGCCGGCGTCGTGCATCTCCTCGGTGGCGGCGTAAAGGCCGGTGCGCTCGTCGACGATCGCCTGCAGGTCGTCCCAGTCGACGTCGCCGCCGGGGGCGGGCATTTCGACCAGCTTGCGATCGCAGAACACGGCGCTCTCGCCGGTGTCGGCGAGGACGATGAACTCGTGGCTGAGGTCGCCGCCGATGGGGCCGGTGTCGGCGCGCATCGGCACGGCCTTCAGCCCCATGCGGGCGAAGGTGTTCAGATAGGCCACGAACATGCGGTTATAGGCGCGACGCGCCGAGGCCTCGTCGATGTCGAAGCTGTAGGCGTCCTTCATCAGGAACTCGCGGCCGCGCATGACGCCGAAGCGCGGGCGGCGCTCGTCGCGGAACTTCCACTGGATGTGGAAGAGATTGAGCGGCAGCGCCTTGTAGGACTTCACATAGGCCCGGAAGATGTCGGTGATCATCTCCTCGTTGGTCGGGCCGTAGAGCAGCTCGCGCTCGTGCCGGTCGGTGATGCGCAGCATCTCGGGGCCGTAGGCGTCGTAGCGGCCGGACTCGCGCCACAGGTCGGCGAGCTGGAGGGTCGGCATCAGCAGCTCGACGGCCCCCGCCCTCACCTGCTCCTCGCGCACGATCTGCTCGATCTTCCTCAGCACCCGCAGGCCGAGCGGCAGCCAGGCGTAGATGCCGGCGGCCTCCTGGCGGATCAGGCCGGCGCGCAGCATCAGCTGGTGGGAGACGATCTGGGCGTCCGAGGGAGCCTCTTTGAGCGTGGGCAGGAAGTAGCGCGACAGGCGCATGGGCAGAATCCGGAACAGAGTGAAGCACCGCTTTAGCCGCTCGCACGGGGCGAAAGCTAGGCGGTCGTCACAAACGCGCGGCCGCCGTTACGGATGCGGCAGGCCGATGCCGTAGCGGGCCGCCAGATAGGGGGCGATGGCGTGGTCCTGCAGGAAGCGGCGGCCGGTGGCCTCGCTGACCTGGGCCTCGGGCCAGTCGAAGTCGCCGTCGAGGACGAGAATGGGACAGGACTGGTGCGCCTCGCCGACCAGTTCGACGACCGGCGGACGCGGGCGCGGGAAGGCCAGCCGGGTGATCCCGATCTGGTCCTTCAGCGCGGGATAGAAGGCCAGCACGCCCTCGATGTAGGCGCCGGCCGGGCAGAACCAGGGGCCGCCCTGGTCGTCGGTCCAGTCCGGATCAATCAGAAACAGTCGGTCGGTCATGGCGATCACGCAGGCGGGGTGAGTTCAGGCAGGGGCATCCAGCCGATCCAGACCAGCGCCATGATCAGGGCCCAGACCAGGGCCGCGACCCAGGTGGTGGTGAGGAACTTCTTCTTCAGATTGGGCTGGACCGGCGCGCCCCACTGGGCCCCGTCGGTCGGCCGCTCCTGGTTGGACTGGTTCATGCCCAGCGGCAGGATGGCGAAGAGCACCACCCACCAGCAGACGATGTAGACCGCCAGCATGGTGACGGGACCGATCGGCAGGCCCATCAGTGGACTCCTTCCCGGGGCGTTTCCATGAGCTCGACCAGCACCCCGCCCATGTCCTTCGGATGCAGGAAGATGATCGGCGTGCCGTGGGCCCCGATCCGGGGCTCGCCGGTGCCGAGGATGGTCGCCCCCCTGGCCCGGAGCGCATCACGCGCCGCCAGAATATCCTCGACCTCGAAACAGACGTGGTGCTGGCCGCCCTTGGGGTTCTTCGCCAGAAAGCCGTGGATCGGCGAGTCGTCGCCCAGGGGCTCGATCAGCTCGATCTGGCTGTTGGGCAGGTCGA
>JAEYUE010000081.1 GCA_023433655.1 Pseudomonadota bacterium
TGACCAACTTCTTCCTGATCGACAGCGGCTATGTGCTGATGCGGGTCTACGGGGCGTCCGTGGCCGCGGGCCGGATGTCGGGCGGGGACTTCTTCCTCAAGCGCTATCTGCGGGTTCTGCCGGCCCATCTGATCATGGGGCTGAGCCTCGTCGTACTGATCGTCGGCGGCGGGGCGCTGGGCTTTGCGCCGCGGGCGCCGGAATGGTTCCGCTGGGATCAGCTGCCGGCGCAGCTGACCCTGACCCAGGCCTTCGGCGTGCCGGGCGGGCTGGGCTGGAACGCGCCGAGCTGGTCGATCTCGGCCCTGATCGGCTGCTACCTGGCCTTCCCCTGGCTGCTCAGGGGCATGATCCGGCTGGGGCCGTGGAGCGTGCTGGCGCTGGGCGCTGGCGGCTATCTGCTGGCCAACCAGCTGTGCTGGAGCCTGCTGAGTTATCCGGTCTACCAGATGCCGATGGGCTACGGCTTCATCCGGGCCCTGCCCCTGTTCGCGCTGGGCATGGCCCTGGCCTGGTTCGCCCAGAAGGTCTGGATCAGCCCGAAACTGGCCGGCTGGGCCGGGATCGGCGCGGCCCTGCTGCTGGCCTTCGTGCAGTATTTCGACAAACACGCCCTGGTCTCGCTGGCTTGCATCTCGGTGATCATCCTGGCGGCGGGCGCCACGCCGACGCCCCGGCCGTCGAAATGGGTCGAGAAGGCCGCCCAGGTCAGCTTCTCGATGTTCATCACCAACGAGGTCGTGCGCATCGCCTGGTTCGGCGTGGCCAACGTCGCCATCGCCCGCTTCGCCCTGCCGGTGGGGGTCCAGTGGGGGCTATGGGCCGGCGGGGTGGTCGCGGCCTTCGTCTTCGCCTGGCTGTTCCACTTCACCATCGACAACCCGATCCAGAACCGCATCCGGGCCTGGCTGAAGGGCCGCTCGCGACGGCCGGCGACGGTCACGCAGCCGGTGGTGTCGCTGGAGGGGTAGGCGACCGGACTGCCGGAAAAACGAGTCGACAAGGTCGACAGGGTCGACAGGGTCGACAGGGGGCGAGGGCGACCGGCGCCGCCCGGCTGTCGACGAAAAACGAGTCGACAGAGTCGACAGCGTCGACATCGCGGGAGGTCCCCAGGGCGGGAGCGCGGCTCCTGTGGCGGAGCGGCGGGGGTTCGGTTGTCAAAGACCGGCGCGGTTCGGACCGCCGGCCAGTATGCGCCCGGTCTCTCCTCAGGCGTGCAAATCCGGTCGGGAAACGGCGACGCCACTGATTATGCCGGAGAAATTCCTGACTATCGGACTATAATTCCGCCGATTGCCCGCAGTGGCCACGCTAGTCGCCGCTGTTGAGGTGCAGGATGTTGCCGTCCGGATCCCTGAACCAGGCCGCGCCGAAATCGCCGAAGCGGTGGATGCCGTCGGCGAAGGTCGCGCCCTCCATGTCGTAGCGCTCGAACGCCACGCCGCGGCCGCGCAGGGTTTCGACGATGGCCTCGAGCTGGTCGCCGACTCCCCAGACCACGGCGTTGGCCTGATTGGTTCCCGCGTACCCCGACGGATAGACGCAGAGACGCGTGGCGCCGGTGCGGTAGACCAGAGGGCCGTCGTCCCCGCCGCCGATCTGCTCGAGCCCGAGGGTTCCGCCATAGAATTTCCGCGCCCGGTCGAGATCGCGGACGGCGACGATGGCGGACGAGTCGTGATCCTTCAGCATGGCGACCTCCCGTGATGGACGGGAAAGCGCCCCGGCGGAGCGATGTTCCCCGGTCAGCCCGAACAGCCGTTGGCCGAGCCCGCCTCGACGCGGCCGGCCTTCATCACCAGTCGCGGCTCGCGAAGCGTGGCGAGACCCTGCGTCGGGTCGCCCCCGACGGCGACGAGGTCGGCCCACGCGCGGGGGCGGAGGGCGCCGAGGCCGTCGTCGCCCAGCATGCGGCCTGCCTCCCAGGTCGCGCTCTGCAGGACTTCGGCGGGGCTCATCCCGGCTTCCAGGTAGGCGTCGAGCACGTCCAGGGCCAGGGCGCCCCGGCCGCGGTCGGAGGGGCCGTAGGCGTCCGACCCCGCGGCCACGCGCACGCCAAGCTGGCGGGCGCGGCGGATGCGGTCGCGGTTCATGCCGAGATGCGCCTCGACCTCCTCGCGCGGGGGGCGGCGCGGCCAGTGGGCGGTCAGCTCCAGCGCCCGCTCCAGCGAGACGTCGGTCGGCACCAGCCAGACCCCCTTCTGCGCCATCAGCCGGAGGGTCTCGTCGGAGATCTGGTAGGCGTGCTCGATCGAGGTCACCCCGGCCTCGACCGCCTCGCGGGCGGCGTCGTCGCGGGTGGCGTGGGCGGCGACCGGAACGCCGTGGCGGCGCGCCTCGGCGACGATGGCGGCCATCTCTTCCGGCGACAGCCGGGTGCGCTGGGGCGTGGCCTCGGCGTAGATCTTGATCACCTCGGCGCCGCGGGCGATGGCCTCGCGCACCGCCGCGCGCGCGTCGTCGACGCCGTTGACGATGCGGTATTCGGCCTCGACGAGGTGATGCGGATCGTGGGGCTGCGGCGCCAGCTGGCCGCCGGCGGGGGCGAGGCCGGGACCCGAACCGTAGATGCGCGGGCCCGGCACGGAGTCCGCGCGAATGCCCTGTTCCAGCATCAGGTCGAGGAAGCGGCCCGAGTTGCCGAGGTCGCGCACGCTGGTGAAGCCCGCCTCGAGGTACTCGCGCGAGCGGCGGGCGGCGGCGAGGCTGCGCACCACGTCGCCCTGCACGGCCTGGTCGCGGGCCGCGACGTCGGACAGGTTCTCGCCGAAGCCTTCCTCGAGCAGCAGATGGGTATGGCCGTCGATCAGGCCGGGGATGACCGAGCACTGCGACAGGTCGAGCACCGCCGCGCCCTCGGGCGCCGCCAGCCCCTGCCCCACCTCGACCACCCGGCGGCCGCGGATCAGGATGTCGCGCGGCCCGACCATCCGGCCGGCCTCGGAATCGAACAGGTTGCCGGCCCGGACCAGGGTCTCGGCCTGCGGGACAGGCTGGGCGGCGGCGGCGACGGGCAGAAGCGCGGCGAGCAGGGCTGCGGCGCAGGCGGCGAGAGGCAGGCGGGTCATGGAGGCTCCGAACGGTTCTTGCGTCAGAGGCGCCCGGACGCCGCGCCGGATGCGGGCCGGCGCATGAATTCGCGGTAAGGCGGAAGCGGCGCCGTCAGATCGGCATCCGCATGATCTCCTGGTAGGCCGAGATGACCTGGTCGCGGACCGCCATGACGGTCTCCAGCGAGGCCTCGGCCGAAGAGACTGCGGTGACGACGTCGATCAGGCTGCCCTGGCCCTGCACCGCGGCGGTCATCTGGGTCTCGGCGGCGCGCGAGGTCTGGGTCATGTCGCCCATGACGTTGGTGAGCAGTTCGGCGAAGCCGGACTGGGCCGCCGGGGCGGCGGGGGCGGTCGGCATGGCCCCGCCCTGCACCGCCGCATAGGCCTTGGCCGCCATCAAGGGATTCATCGCTCAGCCTCTACTTTTTCAGAAGGTCGAGGGTGCGGCTGTCCATCGACCGCGCCGTCTCGATGACGTTCAGATTGGCCTCGTAGGCGCGCTGGGCCTCGCGCATGTCCATGGCCTCGACCAGGGTGTCGACGTTGGGACGCAGCACATAACCCTCGGCGTTGGCGGCCGGGTGGGACGGATCGTACTCGGAGCGGAAATTCCCCATGTCGGGGCGGACCTCGGCGAGGGTGACGCCGGTGGCGCCGTCGATCTCGCGGGCCTGGAAGACCGGGATCTGGCGGCGGTAGGGCTCGCCGCCGGCGACCAGGGCGGTCGACTGGGCGTTGGCGATGTTCTCGGCGATCACCCGCATGCGCGACTGCTGGGCCTTCAGCGCGCTGGCGGCGACGGCCATGGCGCTGTTGCGGGGCGGGACGGGATCGGTCATCGGCTACTCCCTCAGCGGCCCGGCGGCTTCGCCGCCAGACGCAGCATCTGCATCGACTTCTGGTACAGGCCGATGGCGGCGTCGTAGGCCATGCGGCTCTCGGCCATCTTCAGCATCTGCTCCTCGACCACGACCGAATTGCCGTCGAGCGTAGTCTCGGAATCCGGCGCCTTGTGCGCCTCGAAGCGCGCCGCGGGCCCGGCCGGGGCGATGTGCAGGGCGCTGGTCCGGGTCATCTGCAGCCGGCCGCCACGCAGGGCGGCGGCGAAGTCCGCCGGCTGGCTCAGGTCCCGGCCGACGTAGCCGGGCGTGTCGGCGTTGGCGACGTTCTCGGCGATGACGCGCTGGCGCTGGTCCAGCCAGGTCAGGCGACCCTTGATCTGGCTGAGCAGGGGCAGGTCGGTGATGGCCAAGGGCGTCTCCTCCCCTTTCGCGCGACGGACGTGAATCGCCCACGCTTCGATGGGCAGAAACTGCCGCCCGCATGGTTAATGGGAGGTTATCTCAACGCCCCGTTAACCATGATGGAACAAGGCTGGAGCGCCGGACATGCTTCGCCGGCGGGGCGGCTGTCGCATGAATTTCCTCGATCTGCTGCGGGCGCTGTTCGCCCTGGCCTTCACTCTCGGGATCATCGGCCTGGCCGCCTGGGCGGCCCGCCGCTACGCCCCCCAGCTGATGGCCCGGCTGAACGCCGAGCGCGGCGAGCGCCGCATGGCGGTGGTCGAAACCCTGGTTCTCGACCCGGCCCGCCGGCTGGTGCTGGTGCGGGTGGACGGCGAGGAGCGGCTGCTGCTGCTCGGCGAGGGCCGCGAGCTGATCGAGCCGCGGGGCGACAAGTGAAGCCCCGGCTCCGGATCTTCGCCCTGCCCTCGCGCGACGAACTGAAGCGCGCGGCGCTGCTGTCGGCGATAACCACCGCCCTGTGCCTGATGTGGCCGCTCGGCGCCCTGGCGCAGGAGGCCGCCCAGACGGGTTCGGCGATCAATATCGACCTGGGCACCGGCGCCGGACTCACCGAACGGGTGGTCCAGCTGGTCGGCCTGATGACGGTGCTGTCGCTGGCGCCGTCGATCGTGATCATGACCACCAGCTTCGTGCGCATCGTGGTGGTGCTGTCGCTGCTGCGCACGGCCTTGGGCATGCAGCAGGCGCCGCCCAACGCCGTGCTGGTGTCGCTGGCCCTGTTCCTGAGCGCCATCGTCATGGCCCCGACCTGGCAGGACGCCTATGATTCGGGCATCCGACCCCTGCTGGATCAGCAGATGGAGCTGCCCCAGGCCTTCGATGCGGCATCGGAACCTGTGAAGACTTTCATGCTCGGCCAGGTCGACCGCGACGACCTCGCCCTGTTCACCCGGCTGTCGAATGTGGAGGCCGCCACACCCGTCGCCGACCTGCCCCTGAGAGTGGTCACGCCGGCCTTCATGATCAGCGAACTGAAGCGCGCCTTCGAGATCGGATTTCTTCTTTTCGTTCCGTTCCTTGTGATCGATCTGGTGGTCGCCAGCGTGCTCATGTCGATGGGCATGATGATGCTGCCTCCGGTGGTGATTTCGCTGCCGTTCAAGCTGATCTTTTTCGTGCTGGTGGATGGCTGGAGACTGGTCGCGGGGAGCCTGGTGGAGAGCTTCCAGCGAGCGTCCGGTAGCGGATAAATCCCCACCCTGCGGGCGTTTGAACGGCAAAGTCGCTTGCCAACGCAAGAAAAAGCGGCGTCAATCCGCCCGTCATCGCCCTTGAATTGGGGGGCGAGCTTCAATCGGGAAACGACCCACAATGACCACTCAAGCCGAACTCATCGCCGCCGTCGCCAAGGACGCGGGCGTCTCGCAAGCCGACGCCGGCAAGGTTCTCACCGCCATCGTCGAGAACATCCACAAGTCCCTGAAGTCGGGCGGCGACGTGCGCATCTCGAACCTCGGCGTGTTCGACACCGCCGCCCGCGCCGCGCGCGAGGGCCGCAACCCGGCGACCGGCGCGACCATCAAGATCGCCGCCTCGAAGGCCGTGCGCTTCCGCGTGTCGAAGCCGCTGAAGGACGCGGTCAACAAGTAGGAACCGGAAGGTTCAGGCGGCGGGCCTCGCAGGCGCCGCCGCCGCTTGCGCACGGGCGGGGGCCGCGGGTCGGTCTCCGCCCGTCTTGCGTCTGAGGTCCGCCTTCATCGTCGCCACCCAGCCGGAGAAGGTGTCGGCCGAGGCGGTCAGGGCCGCGAAGTCGGCGGCCGACGGACCGTCGCCCTCCCCCGAGTCGAGGGCGATCGCCAGGGCGGCCTTCGACCGGGCGCCGGCCACGAAGGGGCGATAGTTGCGCGACAGCCGGGCCAGGGCCCCGCTGTCCCGGCCCAGCGAATAGCCGACGCCGGCGCGGATCAGCCTGGCTTCCTCGTCGGCGGCGAGGGCGGCGGGATCCCTGAAGCGGTCGCCGAGACGGGCCTCGTAGAGGGCGGCCGCCTCGGCCCATTTTTCCTGTTTCCACAGCACTTCCGCCCGGACGTCGCGGGCCTCGGGGCTGGCGTCGCCGCCCAGCACCTCCAGCGCATGGTCGTAGCGGCCCAAATCGGCCAGGGCGCGGGCCTCGAGCGCCCGGCGTTCGGCGTTGAGGGCCGAGGGCAGCAGGGTGGTGCGCGAGCTCCAGATCGCCTGCAGCGCCGCCTCGGCCTGGCGGTCCATCAGATAGACGGTCGCCAGGTCGGTGGCGACCTGCGCCTTGGCCACGCCGTCGAGGCGGTTGTCGACCTGGTATTTGAGCAGTTCCGCAGCCTGGTCGAGCAGGTCGACGTCGACCAGCCGGCGCGCGAGACGGCGCACCATCTCGTCCCCGTCGGCGCCGATGGGGGTCAGCTCGCGGAAGTCGTAGAACAGGCCGAGCGCCTGCACCGGCTGGAGGCCGTCGGCCCCGCCCTCGAGGAACAGCATGCGGAAGGCGGCGGCGAGGTCGGCCTGGATGTCGGAGGCGGTTTCGAGGCGGCTGAGGCCGGGGCCGGCGCCCTTCAGGGCGGTCAGGGCCTCGCGGTACAGCCCCTGCGACAGGTAGAGCTGGCCCAGCTGGCGGATCACCGCCAGTTCGGTGGCGTCGCCGCGCCAGCGCCAGCGCAGGCTCTCCAGCTGGGCGGCGGCGTCGGCCGGCTTCATCGACCCCTTGGCGAGCGAGAGGCGGACAGCCCCCAGCTTCGCGGGCACGGCGACGGCGTCCATGGGGGCGCGGCCGATGACGCTGTACAGCGACAGGGCGCGATCGGAGCGGCCTTCCAGTTCGAACAGCCGGGCCTGGACGAGGCGGGCGGTCAGCTGGTCGGCGGCGGGAGCGTCCTGGCTGAAGCTGTAGGCCAGCAGGGTGCGGGCGGCGTCGAGGTCGCCGGTCTCCAGCGCCGACAGGGCGTGGGCGGCGCCGAAGCGGGCGCGCCAGGGCTGGGGGAAGAGATCGACCGCATGGGCGCCCGCGGCGAAGGCTTGGCGCGCCGCGACGTGGTCGCCGCGGGCCGAGGCCATGTAGCCGCGCCAGACGGCCGAGGCCGGGTC
>JAEYUE010000124.1 GCA_023433655.1 Pseudomonadota bacterium
TCAGGTAGAGTAGAATTATGGTTGTAGGTCATGGTGTCTCCTTTGTGGTGTGGTAACCTTAAGGATAATCTGACCTACACTTTTTAAGGTGCTGGAATTTACAGAAAATATTCTACGCTACTAGAAAAATAATAGGGTCTTCTTTTTTGCTCATCATTTCATATAATGGTTTTAATTACTATTATTGTCTTCTTTTAATTCCGGACAATAATCATACGCTCTTTATAAATATGTCGCATTGAGTTTTGCAGTAGTGATAGGGAGCGGTTGCGCGGCAACCGCTCCCTACCACTACTGCAAACCCAGGGCACCATATTTATCGAAGGGTTTTGGTATCAGCAAAGTGGTATCAAAACTCCTTAGACCGAATAAGGGTCAAATCATATTCATCTACTATGCAAGTTTCGGAGAAAGTAACATGAAAAAAAATGCACTTGCACCCATCATGGTTTTTCTGCTCGCCGCACTTCTCTTATCCATTTCGACAACCGTTCTTGCGCTGCCCGCTCAAAACCCGGTAGAACAAAGCAGCTTGCCCAACGTTACTTTCCTGGGGCAAGGCCCAGCGACGTTTACCGTTGAACCGCCTCTCCAATTCCTCGTGAAGACCTATCAAGATGGGGAGTTCTTATTTGTGCCGGACGAAGGGCCTGAGTATACTGCCAAAGCCAATGAGCGCGTCTGGACGATCGACGTTGTTCCATCCGAAAGTATTCGTTTGTTTCATGAAGGGAAAAGCTTCGGGAACGTAGAGGCAGGCTGCGTGGTGAATTACGTTCAAATTGAGGACAATCCCGATACCCGCAGAAATACCTTTTTCATCAACGGAGATACCCTTCAAGTCGTTGAACAGGGCTGGGTTACCTATGGAACGTTTACCGTGCCGGTGGCAGGCGAATTGACCTTTTACGCCGAAGACAGCATTGGCATGGTAATCGAACTGTGCCTGAACTTACAAACAGTCGTTCCCAGCGAATCGCCTACACCTACCGGAACCGCCCCAGGCATCGAAATTACGCTCACGGCGACACCCTCTGGCACGCCCCTCGCAACCGAAACAGTGCCCGCCACTGCAACAGAGACAACCGTGGTCGAGACTCCACCTCCGGGCGAGACAGCTACGGCAACACCAACCAGCACCGCCACTGCCCCTGGCATCGAAATTACGCTTACCGCTACGGAAACTCCTCCGCCGGCGAACACGGCCACAAACCCACCCGATACGAATACGCAGCCCCCACCTACCGCAACAGCCCCGAATGTGCAGCTGCCCTCCGCTACACCCCAGGTCATTCAGGTAACCGCCACGCCCCTCGGCACACCCGGTCTCGTGCCAGTTACCGGCGGCGGTCCTGGGCCACAAGCGGTTGCAACAATTGGCGCCAGCATTCTTGGGCTCTTCCTGTTGGTTGGCGCAGGCTGGTTGTTCCTGATCCGCGCGTATCTACAACGACGTTAACACACGGCGAGCAAAATGACACGCTTTTTCGCGGCGTTCGTCATCCTCACCCTGATCACCGTCCTCCTGCTGGGGATCGCCGTTCAGTTCTTTAGCGCTGCACCGGTGAAGGCGCAGATAAATACCTGGGTGAACAGCCTCACACATGGTTCCACAACCGGCAGCACGGATACGCAGGTTACGGCAATCGCACCAATTGCATCGCGCACGCCCACGGCAGTACCAACCTCAACACCAGGCCCGGGCGATGAACCGCCACGCTTTGAGCAGGTGCAGGAGCCGAGCCGGATCGTACCCACAACGCCGCCCATCATCCAGGTGATCGAAACGCTGCCGCCAGACGGAAACCTGGTGATCCCATCGCTTGGCATCGATCAGCCCCTGATTCCGGTCAGGGTGCGCGATCAGGCATGGGACGTGGAGGAGTTGGGGACGGAAGTCGGCTGGCTGCAAACGACCGGCTCGCACCCACGCGACGATCTGGCGATGGTGCTCATTGGTCATATTACCCTGCCCTATCCGGGCGGATCAGGCCCCTTCCTCTATCTCAACAGGCTGCAGCCTGGAGACGTTATCAAATACCGGGATTGGCAAGAAACCTACACATACAACGTCAAAAGCCTCTCCGTTATCAAACCGGAAGAAGTAGAAAATCTCTACCGGCCCGGAGGCGATAGGCTCCTGCTTGTCACCTGCACTGGTTACAACGCCATAGAATGGCGGTACGACCTTCGCCTGATCGTGGAAGCGGAATTGGTCAGCGTAGAGAAAAACGGCTTCGAATAAGACATTGACTTGCCTTTCCCCCAATATCGAAACAAAAAATGCGTCCCAAAGACGCATTTTTTGTATGAAATGCTGACAACAAAAACTGCCAGTCAAATAAACCATCGAACATAAATTGTTAGGATAATTGAAAAAGGAATCTCTGAATTAACATCCCGAAAAAATTGACAATTGTAGCAAAAAGTGAAATAATAATTTATACACCCCTTGTCAACTGAAAAAAAATGAATATCTCCGAATCCACGGTCAACAATACAACATCATCAGAGTTTCCGCCTTCCCCGGTTTCGCACGCGGATGAGTTTGCATCAGGGCAAGAAAACAGGATTCGCCGCAATTTTGCGCGCCTGACCGCAACCCTGTTCTCGCCCCCCTACCTTCCGGCGTCGATGGTTTTCTTCGCCGTATTGTTCTTTGCATCGCTCAGCTTTTTCCTTCTTTTTGAACAGCCTCCTGAATACTGGGCGGTCAGAGAAAATACGTACTTCACCTTCCCCTTTCAGAACTTAACAGAGAAGATTGTCTCACTCCTGGTATATACTGCTCTATTGGGCATAGTTTTAAGTATTTTCAATCAGCGGTTCGCGCTGATGCTGTGGATCATCTTTGGTTTGATGGGTACCTACGAATTCGACAGCATCTCGTGGTGCGGGCCAGTAACGTTTACCAGGCTGCAAAATACCCAGGCTTGCACCCAAATCGAGTACCTCACCTTGGGGGCCGTAAGTCTGGTTTGGGCAATGGTGCTGTCCGGAGGAACTGTCCTGATACTGCGACGTTCCGAGGATTCTCATGCCCCCAAGCCGCGTTCGATAACTGCCGGGCTCATTCTTATTACCGCATGGATAGCCTTCACCGGCATTTCTGCGGCTCGAAATGCTACCGCAGAGCAGCCTACCTGGAGAAAAGTGGAAACCGCGCACGCTCCTTCCCCTCGCAAAGCAATGGCAATGGCTTTTGATACAGCGCGTGGCGAAGCCGTGCTCTTTGGTGGAACGGAACGATGGAGCCCTGCCGGTGAATGGGTTGGAAAAGACGATACGTGGATTTGGAACGGGCAGGATTGGGTGGAAAAACACCCCATCAACCACCCTTCCGCCCGGCTGGATCTGGCAATGGCCTATGACGAAAAACGTCAGGTAGTGGTATTGTTCGGTGGCCAGAGTCAGAGTGTTGGGCTTGGTGATACCTGGGAATGGGACGGTGAGAATTGGTATGATCGCACCCCCGCAGCCAACCCTCCCGCACGCTGCTGCGCCGAGCTTGCCTACGACCCTCAACGGGAAAAAGTTGTGCTCTTTAGCGGTTTCGCTCCGAACAAAACGCCGCCCGCCCTCGAAAATGTTTTTTATTATGATGCCTGGGAATGGGACGGGCAGAACTGGTCAGAAATTCATCTCAATGTGCCCCGCCATGCGAGCAGCTACGCGTTAATCCCGGACCCATATCAGGATGGCATGCTGATCTTTGACATTGATGGACTGTGGAGTTGGAAGAGTAACCAAATGCGTCAGCCGCCTTTTGAGCTTGTCCCGCCTGGGCGATACAATGTGGGGCTGGCATACCATCCGCTCGAAAATATGCTGTACTTATACGGCGGCAGCCGGTATGAAAAAGATTTCAACGAGACCTGGCGCTTTGATGGCTCCTACTGGAAACGCATCTACACCGTAAAGTCTCCACCGGCGCGGGCTGTACAGGCTATGGTCTACAATCCGCTTTCTGGGCGAGTGCTAATGTTTGGCGGCCATGATGGCAAGGCATTTTATAACGACACCTGGGAGCTGATTGTTCCATGAACATCCAAGAAAGAGCCGGCCAAGTTGCACGCTGGGGGAAAAGTTGGTTTTCAGCGCCACATTTGCCAATGCGGCTTGTCGCAATTATTATTGTGTTTCTTATCACGCAGGCCGTATTAATACTGATCACCCAACCTGCCGCGTACTGGCTTGATCCACGCTACACGTCACCAAATGTTTTTGGTTCCGATCTAGCAGCCCAAGGGCCTTGGATTTTTTTAGGGGTCGTGTTTATCTTTCTCCTAATCTGTAGTTTGTTGCTCGCACGGTTAAACCGAAACTTAGCCCTGGTGTTGGCTGGCTATCTAATTTTCTTCCACCTGGTTATCAGCGGAGATGTCTCTTACTGCCAATTGACACCAAACCTTTGGTTTAGCAAACGCATTACGTGCGATGTGTTTTTAACTGCACACTTGATAATTTGGGCAATTATCCTTACCACTGCAGTGACAGGAATTTCTCCAAACGTGCTGCAACCGCATTTTTTCCGCGCAAAGATTTTTGAGAACAGTCGGGTTCAACGAGCCATTCACGTTCTCCCTATAGTGCTAATAACAGCGTGGGTCGGGTTGCTGGCTTACGCAGTGGTACGAAGCGCAACCATCCCAAAAAGCGGTTGGCAACCGCTTGCGCCGCAGCACAGTCCCTCGGCCCGAGAAGGAATGGGTATTGCATATGATACGACTCGGAACCGCGCGGTGCTCTTTGGCGGGCGAAGCAAGAATGCCAGGAATGAGTACTTTACCGCCGGGGATACCTGGGAGTGGGATGGGAATGATTGGATAGAAGTGCATACAGAGGATTCCCCACCTGCTCGTTTTTACCCTTCGATGGCCTATGACGAGGCACGCCGTGTCGTGGTTCTGTACGGGGGCTCCAACCAAAATGGCATCCTGAGAGATGTATGGGAATACGATGGCAAGCAGTGGACCATGCGCTGCCCTAGCTGCACGCCTTCGGCAAGATGGGGAGCCAAAATGATCTATGATCCCCAGCGAAAAATGGTTGTGCTTTACGGCGGCACAGGGATCGGAGAAAGCGAAGAAGAAACTATCTGGTACACAGAAGCCTGGGCGTGGGATGGCGTGCAGTGGAGTTACGACGCAATTGACTCGGCTGCCCCAGCCATCTTTAACCCAACCATCGTTTATGAACGATCGCAGAACCGTGCCGTGGCATTCCTCCCCTATCGCGGAACGTGGCTCTGGAAGGACCGAATTTGGACGCGACCGGAGATCTCTAACCAGCCGCCCTATATCGCGGAGACATCGATGGTTTATGATCCCGTATTCATGCGCACCATTTTCCATGGGGGTTATAACCACGACAGCAGACGGTATTACAGCGAAACGTGGGAATATTTCGAGGATTCCTGGACCAGGCGAAAAACGCCGCTCAATCCACCACCACGTAGAGGCCAGATTGCGTTTTATGATGCTTCGCGCGGCAGCATGATCCTCTTTGGCGGTACCGGCCCTCATAATAAGTATATGAATGATACATGGGAGCTGCCTTTATCGAACCCAACTTTGGGTGATCGTTGAATCGCGGAACATAAGAACAGGATAGAAAAAATGGAACGGAGCATGGGCAATAACTACGAGAAAATCCGCGCCAGGCTGGCGGGTAAGGGCGCCGCTGTATTTCAGTCCCCCTACATGCCCAATGGGCTGATCATCGCCACAGCCATCATGATCGTTTTCAATGCCTTGTTGATATTGGTTGGGCAAAACCCGATCTATTGGTCTGATTTTTCGAAAGCAATTAGCGACATTACATGGGTGCGTAACCTATTGATGCTTCACCCACTGGCGTTCGCGGGAGCATGCCTGCTTTATTTGCTCATCGTTTGGTTGATTTTGCAGGTGTTAACGCGTTCAGCGGCCCTCATCGTTTGGATGGCAGCAGCTTTCCTGCATCTTTCATTGGTTTTAGCGCTTCTCTCCCAAATCTTCAAGTTAAACCCAGATGGCGAGAACGCGCTTCTTACAGTTTCACAGCCAATTCTTGCCGGAGCAGTAATTGGTTTGCTACTGTCTACGCTTTTGCTGCGCTCACCAAAGAAAATTGTACAGGCAGAACACTCGGGATCGGGTATCGCCGTAAAAAGGCTCAACCTACCCCAGGGGCGGATCTGGTGGTTGGGGGCTGTTTCACTCGTCCTTGTCCTCATCGTCTCTGGGGTTTGGGCTGCTGCCAGACCCCGCGCCGGGTGGCAGCTTGTGAAGCCTGAGCACACCCCAGGCAACCGCTGCTGCTCAGCCTCAGCTTACGACTTAAACAGGGGGCGCGGTGTTGTCTTTGGCGGATCTCGTGAATGGATGGGAACGATGCTGGCCCCCTTAGATGAAACCTGGGAATGGACGGGGACAGATTGGGTCGAGGTGGAAACCGAAATCAAGCCATCGGCCCGGGTAAAAAGCGCTATGGCATTTGATCAGGCGCGTGGCGTTATGGTGATGTTTGGTGGAGAATATAAAGATCTGTGGCTAAGCGATACCTGGGAATATGACGGGGTCACCTGGAAACAGATCACGACGGACTCATATATGAGCCCGCCCGCCCGATCTTCGCACCAGCTATTTTTTGACCCCACTCGCCAGAAGGTGGTTGCCACTGGTGGTTTGGGCGGCAAAGATAGCGAAGGCAAATTTATCTTCTACAGTGACGCCTGGGAGTGGGATGGACAGAAATGGCAGCCCATCTCCATCGAAACAACCGATTATTTTCTAACAGCACATACCACAGCGTGGGATCCTGTCCGGCAAAGTATACTCGCCATGAATTTTGACCGTGCGCTCATATGGAAAGGAAACGGCTGGGATGCATTGGATGGGGAAAATGTGCCATCGGGTCGTTTGAGCGCCAGAATGGTGGGGCTTCCCGATGGGGTGCTTTTGTTTGGCGGGATTCAAAATGATGTGTTAACCGATGAGACGTGGCTTCTAAACGGCTCAGAGTGGGTACGATCAAAAAATGCGCTGCGCCCCACTGCTCGCTCACTACCAGTTATGTTCTATGAACCAGGCGAAAATAGGGTAATTCTGTATGGAGGGGATGGCGGCTCCAGTCCATATTTAGATGATATGTGGGAGTACAAGCTGCCGTAAGCCTTAGCTCTGGAAAATTTTGATCCTTTCTCCGCGATATATTCTCGTTCTACCCATAGATTGTAGGGTAGAACGAGAATATTCATTTTCGAACCTCGAGCCGCACAGAAACCACGTCATCCACCGCAAGGTTTTCTGCTTTGCGAACGAGATCTTTAATCGGCACCAGATATCTCCCATCCTTGGGGAATAACGAAGTGGACCACTCTGTCTCACCAATCCGATCGATTACCGGAATAACGCCCCACCCATACGTCACGAGCCTGGAAATTGCTTTAATGTCCTGGCTCTGATCCTCGGGGACGGCAACGAAGTAATAGGGAGACGGTCCACGCCAGTAGAGAACGATGCCATCGAATTCGATTATCATGCACTGAGTATAGCAACATACCGCTTCGGTGGAAATAGGGTCTCTGGGGATTGGAGCATGCCCAATTATTGGCAGCCGCCGGTGGTCCATCCCGAAACAAGAATCAGCACAGTAACGGACGCACCTGTGGGGTTATTGATTGTGAAAGTGGTCGTGCCTGATGATTTGGCAACGGCAATATCGTAAAGCGGACTGCCCTGGGCAAACGTAGCGGACCGCGCGGAACACGTGCCGATGGTCTGATTGCTGCCAAGGCCGTACCAATCGACTGAGAGGCTGCCCGATCCCCACATGGATAAATAGAAGATGCCGCCCTGGGCAGCGGTGTTATACCTTGCCGTACACCCACCCACCGGGATGGTATAGAAAGCTGAACCGGTGATCGTACAGATGGGAAGTGGGGTGGCGGTAAAAGTTGCCGTGGGTGTGGGCGTTTCCGTATTGGTCGGCGTGGCGGTTGGCGTATCGGTTGCAGTGGCGGTTGGGGTTGGCGTATCCGTCGCGGTTGGGCTGGCGGTGGCTGTGGCGGATGCTGTCGCGGTAACAGTAGCAGTGGAGGTCACCGTTGCAGTCGCCGTGACGGTTGCCGTCATTGTGCTGGTAGCGGTCGCCGTAGCGGTGGCGGAGTGTACAGGTGTATGCGTTTGTGTCCACGTTGGGGTTGGGGTAGGCCAGGGTGTGGCCGGCGGCACGTTGGTATTCGTAGGCGGCGGCACGAGCGTGCGCGTTGCTGTGCGTGTGGCAGTAGGCCAGGGCGTCCATGTAGGCCAGGGCGTGGGTGACGGAATTGGGCTCGCCGTGTACGTGGGGACGGTCGGCACGGAAGCAGTCGGCGTTCCGGGCATTGGCGAAGACGCCACCGGGAGCGTGTTTGCCGCGGATGCCGTCGCCGCGGCGGAGGTCCCCGCCGGCCCAGGTGGAGGCAGCGTATTAAAGATGAACGGAGTCGTTGTCACGATTACCACAGGCGCATTGAACTCGAAAGCTGGCGGCGGAACAATTGGGGTTTGGTTCGCTCCCATTACCCCGCTGGTCGCGATTAAATTAGGAATATCCGTGCGGATTGGCGCCAGGCGGAAATCGTAATCTTCGCGGTAAAGCGCGTAGACTTCATTGGGATTCAGCTTCGAGTCCATGCTGATATCGCTGATTTCCCACGTGCTGGGCAGCTGCAGCGCAAAATGCCCGGCAGTCAACATTAACAGCCCGCCGATCGCCAGAACGATTGCGAAGAGAAACCATTCTTTTCCCTCAGCGGTTACTTTCATCATTATCCAGCACCCTCACACGGCAGCCGGACGTAGAACGCGCTGCCCGGGCAGGTTTCTTCATTGTTCCCGGCGCTCACCACCCAAATGCGCCCGTGGTGTGCCTCAACGATACCTTTGGCAATGGCCAACCCAAGCCCTGGGCCACCGCCTTTAAACTTCGTCCTCCCAGATGAGTGCAGTCGCACCTCACCGGTTTGGAAGAACTTTTCGAAGATCAACTCCTGATATTGCGGTGCAACACCGATGCCGGTATCACGTACAACCAGCTCAATCTCACTACCGTTGGTATGGTTCACCATTCGACCGGTTACGCGGATCACACCACCATCGGGGGTGTATTTGATGGCGTTGATCATCAACTGGTAAAACACCTTGTGAAGCAGCTCAGGGTCCGCCCAGAATGGGGGTAGGGTTTCAACGCTCTTGTGAATGACAAATTTAAGCTTTCGCTCTTCAATGGCGGACTGTAGACTCTTGTGAACGCGCTGGATCAACAGCCTGGCCTGGATGGGGGAACGGCTGACCTTCAGCGTTTGGCTGTCGATCTTCGATACATCTAACATACTGTTGACAATCTCGATCATGCGGTCGTATCCATCCAGAATGCCGCTTGCCATCGGAACCAAATCAATGTCCTGTGAGGCGCGCGCCTTCAGCATCTGGGTGTATCCATTGATCAGCGTGAGAGGCGTGCGCAGCTCGTGCGCCGAAACTTCAATGAAGTTGGACTTGGTACGATCCATTTGTTCCAGCACGTGGTACGTGCGCTGCAGCTCTACCGTGCGGGTTTGCAGGTTCGAGGTCATTTCGTCGAAGGTGTGGGCCAGCAGCCCAATCTCATCTTTGCTTTGGATCCCGCTGCGCTGGCCGAGGTTGCCGCCTGCGACTGCTTGCGAGGCGCGGACCAGGGTATACAGCGGGTTGATGATCAGGCGCGAAATGAGATAGCCCATCAAAATCACGCCTAGCATGGCAACGAGGAACAACACCACGTACAGGTTGCGGCTGTCTGCGCCTTCTTGCAGCACAAAATTCAGCGGCAAGATCACGGCAAATGCGCCAATATTCTCCCCACCAACGCGAAGCGCCCCGCGCGCCAACCGGTACGACCGCCCATCTACTTCAATGGTTTCGCCGGTCACAACATCCACCGCCGAGAGGATCTCCAGGTAGCTCTCCAATGGAATCGACAGGCTGTTGATGAACTGAGGATCTTTGTTCATCGCACCCAATGTGGTGGAAATAGCCCCGCCCTGATCAAAGTAAATGATGATATCGGCCAGCGAGACACTTTTCAGGAAAGGAGAAATGGTATCGAGCGACGTTCCAACCATCACCACCCCGGCCACTTTGTCATTCAGTGTGACCGGCGCGGCGGTGTAGTAGTAGTAGCGGCTGTCGATTGGGTTCTTGCCAATGCCACGCGAGAGGAAGCTTTCTGAGGCGGGCTTATTGAGCAGCCTTTGGATCATGCTGGCGGTGCCGGTGCCCATGTTTGAAAAGCTCTGGTAATTCCCGTCCTTCTGGCGCACCAAAAAGAGACGCTCATTGCCAAACCGGTCCACAATTACCAGATGCTCGATGCCCTGGCTAACGGCAGCCGGATAACCGAGCTGGTAGGTCATTTCGCTGTCACCTTCGGTCAGCGCTTCGGCCATCCCGTTGGTGTAGGCGATCACGCCGATTGCTTCCAGATGGCTCATATCCTGCCGGGCAAGCCCATCGGATACCACGCGGCCCGCTTCGAGAAGCTGGTTGGTCAGGCGCTCGGTGAGTGAGCTGGCAACCAGGCGCGTAACAACGTACACGCCGGTAATCGCAACTACCAGTGTTAACAATAGATACGGAAGAATAACCTTTAACCGGATACTCAAGCGCCCCTCACTCCTCGATATCCCCTTTGTACTGCCGACCGTTCTAAGCAGTCAGAGCACTTTTTCATTTACTTCTACGAACCGGGCTGGATGGTTATATTTGGGTTGTTTTTCGGTGTAAATACAACAAAATTATACAGCATCGCCCGCTGCTGTGGGATTAAATCGGAATAAACATTGCACCGGTTTTGCTCCTATCGCTTACAAAGAAGCAAAGTAACCGCTCAGCCGTGGTGGCTTTTTCTCTGAAACGCGGGCTTCGCCCGCCTGAAAAATCTTTTTTGAAGTTTTGAAAACGCTTCGCGTTTTCAAAACTTCAAAATCAAATCCTGCACTCGCACAGGGAGCGTTTCAGTTTGGGGGGAAGTTTTGTGGTAGCAGTCTGGTGATGCTGAGCATCACCAGACTGCTACCACA
>JAEYUE010000121.1 GCA_023433655.1 Pseudomonadota bacterium
CGGTCGAGGAGCCGGCCCCGGCGGCCGAACCCGTCGCCGCCCCGGCGCCGGAGGTCGACGTGGCCGCCCTCATCGCCGAGGATCCGGCGCAGATCGTGGCTCCGCCCGAGAAGCCCAAGCGCGGATGGTGGCGCCGCTGAAAGGCCGTGATTAGATTGTGAGGATCGGGGCGGGGGCGATCGACGGGAGTACGCCATGAACCGGCTGACCAGACAGGCCGTCCGCTTCGTCGGGGCCGCCGCCGCCTTCGGCCTGGCGCTGGCCGCCGCTCTCCCTGCCTCCGCGCAGCAACGCAGCGCCATCCGCGACACCGAGATCGAGACCATCATCCACGAATGGGCCGATCCGGTGTTCGCCGGCATGGGTCTGGAGCCCTCGGAAGTCGAGATCCTGCTGATCAACGACGCGGACCTGAACGCCTTCGCCACGCGCGGGCGGATCATGGGCCTCAACACCGGCCTGATCCTGCGCACCGAGAGCCCCAACGAGCTTCTCGGCGTCATCGCCCACGAGGCGGGTCACATCCGCAACCGCCACACCCTGCGCGACGGGGCCCAGAACGCCGGCATGCAGCCGATGCTGATGACCATGGCCCTGGGCGCCCTCGCCATCGCCGCCGGCGCGCCCGACGCCGGCGCCGTGCTGATCGGCAACAGCCAGTATTTCGGCACCCTCAGCGCGCTGCGCTACATGACCCACCAGGAGGGCGAGGCCGACAACACCGGCGCCCGGGCGCTGGAGGCCGCCGGCGAGTCCGGGCGCGGCCTGGTCACCTTCTTCGAGAATTTCCGCTCGCAGGAAGTCTTCTCCGACGCCCGCCGCTACCCCTATTTCCGCAGCCACCCGCTGTCGTCCGAGCGCATCGAGAACCTGCGCCGCTTCGTCGCCGAGCAGTCGAACTACGGACGCCGCGACAGCCCCGAACGCATGGCCCAGCACGCCCTGATCGTGGCCAAGATCCACGCCTTCATGGACGACCCTCGACAGGCCCTGCGCGACTACCCCGAGACCGACGTCAGCCTGCCGGCCCGCTACGCCCGCGCCATCGCATGGTACCGCGACGGCCAGACCGACCGCGCCCTCTCGGCGGTCGACGCCCTGCTCGCCGAACAGCCCGACAATCCCTATTTCTGGGAGCTGAAGGGCCAGATCCTGTTCGAGGAGGGCCGGCCAGAGGAGGCCATCGGCGCCCACCAGCGCTCGGTCGAGATCCTGCCCGACGCGCCCCTGCTGCGCATCAACCTCGGCCACGCCCTGATCGAGACGCGCGACCCGGCCCGGCTCGAAGCCGCCGTCGACCATCTCAGGCGGGCGACGGCGCTGGAAAAGGACAACAGCATGGCCTGGCGCCTGCTGGCCCAGGCCTATGACAGCCAGGGCAAGGAGGGCGAGGCGCGTCTGGCTTCGGCCGAAATGTATTTCGCGGTCGGCTCCGAGGAGCAGGCGACCCAGTTCGCCCTCCGCGCCCGCGACATGCTCGAGCCCGGCACCACCGCCTGGACCCGCGCCATGGACATCGTCTTCGCCTCGGGGGCGACCCAGGAAGACGTCGACGCCCTCGACCGCCGCAACGAGCGCCGCCGCCCAGCCATCGTCCCCGCCGGCGGCTGATCCCCTTTTCGAGCGACTGAATGACCGAACCCTCCGAACGCGCGCCCTCCCTTCTCGACCGGCTTCTGTCCGGGCAGCGCGCGGGGGTGGCGGCCCTCGTCGTAGCCGTCGCCGCCCTGGTCGTGGCCCTCGCCCCGTATGCGACAGGGACGGACTTCGGCTCGCGCGTCCGCGCCTACCTGGTCCAGAATCCGGAGGTCCTCCGGGAGGTCAGCGTGGCCCTCGATCAGAAGGCCCAGCAGCAGCAGATCGCCGACAACCGGCAGAAGGCCGCGGAGGTGACGGCCCGCGTCGCCGCCAACCCGTCCCTGATCGCCGTCGACGCCGGCGACCCCGCCTTCGGTCCGGCCGACGCCAGGGTGACGGTGATCGAATATTTCGACTTCCGCTGCCCTGGCTGCAAGGCGACCGCCCCCGAGGTGCTGCGCCTGATGCAGGCCCATCCCGATGTGCGTTTCGTGTTCAAGGACTGGCCGATCCTCGACGGCGCCGGCCCGGGTCCGTCGCACTACGCCGCCCGCGCGGCCCTCGCCGCCCATCAGCAGGGCAAATATCTCGGCGTCTTCCAGGATCTGATGGCCGAGCCGGCCCTGTCGCCGGCGGTCATCGACGGCGTCCTGGCGGCCAACGGCGTCTCCCTGCCGGCGGCCGAGGCGGCCATGGGCAGCCCTGCGGTGGCCCGCCTGCTGGCCGGCACCCAGACCTCGGCCATGACCATGCAGCTGATCGGCACCCCGACCTTCTTCGTCAACGGCAAGGCCCTGGAGTCGATCCAGCCCGAGGCCCTCGACCGCGCCATCCGCGAGGCCAAGGCCGGCTGAACCCGTCTTCCGCCCTTTGGCACGGGTTCGGACAGCGCCGGTTCATCATACCGACCACAACGAGACACCAAGGACACGACGGGACCGGGCCCGCGGCTCACATCCGCGGGCCGCAGGTCCGCAGTATTCGATTGCGGGCCGTGGGCCCGCGGGACGTTTCACCCCCCGGTCCCGTCGTGTCCTCTGTGAATCCTCTGTGCTCGTTGTGATGAACCTTCATCGCCAGCCCCCCGCCGCCTTCTTCCCTCTCCCGAACCGGCTCATACTCCGACTCGCATGCCCATCCGCCGCCTCCCCCCCGAGACCGTCAACCGCATCGCCGCCGGCGAGGTGGTCGAGCGGCCGGCCAGCGCGGTCAAGGAGCTGGTCGAGAACGCGCTGGACGCCGGCGCCCGCCGGGTGGAGGTCCAGGCCGAGGGCGGCGGCCTGACCCGGCTGCTTATCGCCGACGACGGCTGCGGCATGGCCCCGGACCAGCTGGCCCTGGCGGTCGAGCGACACGCCACCTCCAAGCTGGAGCCCGACGACGCCGGCGCCGTCGACCTGCTGCGCATCCACACCCTGGGCTTCCGCGGCGAGGCCCTGCCCTCGATCGGCTCGGTCGCCCGTCTGACCATCACCAGCCGCCCGAAGGAAGGCGGCGACGCCCCCACTAACGAATCATGGGGCATCACGGTGGAAGCCGGCGACCAGCGCCCCGTCGCCCCGGCCGCCTTCCCCGGCCCCCACGGCGCCCGCGTCGAGGTGCGCGACCTGTTCTACGCCACCCCGGCCCGGCTCAAATTCATGAAGTCCGAGCGCGCCGAGGCCATGGCCATCTCCGAGGAGATCAAGCGGCAGGCCATGGCCCACGAGGGCGTCGCCTTCAGCCTCGACCTCGACGGCCGCAACGTCCTGCGCCTGCCGGCCGAACACCCCGGCGACGCGGGCCGGCTCAAGCGCCTCGCGGCCCTGCTCGGCCGCGACTTCGAGGCCAACGCCCTGCTCATCGACCAGGAACGCGACGGCGTCCGTCTGTCGGGCTACGCCGGCCTGCCCACCTACAGCCGCGGCAACGCCGCCCACCAGTACCTCTTCGTCAACGGCCGCCCGGTGAAGGACCGCCTGCTGCAGGGCGCGCTCAGGGGCGCCTATGCGGACTTCCTCGCCCGTGACCGGCATCCCGCCGCCGTGCTCTTCCTCGAGCTCGACCCGCTTTATGTCGACGTCAACGTCCATCCGGCCAAGGCCGAGGTGCGCTTCCGCGATCCCCAGCTGGTCCGCGGCCTGATCGTCGGCGCCCTGCGCCATGCGCTGGCGGCGGCGGGACATCGGGCGTCAACGACTGTCGCCGCCGACGCCCTCGCCGGCTTCCGGGCGCACGACGGGGTCGAGGGTCGAGGGTCGAGGGTCGAGGGTGGCGGCGGCGCCGCCCCGGGCTGGTCCGGCTGGCACGGCTGGGCCGCCCCGGCCACGGCGACCGCGCAGGTCCTGCCCGGCCTCCACG
>JAEYUE010000177.1 GCA_023433655.1 Pseudomonadota bacterium
CTCATTCGATTTTCGAATACGACAATGTCTTCTCACAATCGTCTATCCGCCTGGTTGACCTGGTGGCTATGTCGGAGGTTCCCCACCCGATCCCATTCCGAACTCGGTCGTTAAGCCCTCCAGAGCCGATGGTACTTCGTCTCAAGGCGCGGGAGAGTAGGTCGCCGCCGGGTCTACCAGACGGATAGATGATTGTGTTTTCTCGAACCGCTCTTCCTTTTCACTACCGTTTGCCGCGGGATGGAGCAGCCCGGTAGCTCGTCAGGCTCATAACCTGAAGGTCGCAGGTTCAAATCCTGCTCCCGCACCCAAGATCTGAAAGCCCCGCCCGGTTCGCCGGCGGGGCTTTTTGCTATGCGCCGTCGAGCGCCGCCAGGCTGAGCGCCAGCAGGTCGTCGGCGAGGGTGGGCGAGGGCGGTGGATCGCCCTGCCGGACCACCACCAGCCGCCGCGAGGGGACGACCAGGACCATCTGGCCGCCGGCCCCAAGGGCCGCCACGGCGTCCGGCGGCGCCGAGGGAAACCGCAGGGCCGGGCCGCGCCCGAAAGCGTCGAGGCCCGGGCGGGCGTTGGTCCACCATAGCAGGCCGTAGGATGGGTTCAGCGTCTGGGAGGGCTCAAGCAGGGTCTGGAGAAGGTCGGGCCGCACCCGCGGCCGGCTGGCCCGCTCTCCGCCAGCGGCGATCCAGTCGCCGAACCGGGCCAGATCCCGCGCGGTGGCGGCGGCGCTGTAGTAGTTGGTCACCGGCCCCCGGTCGCCCCGGCCCGAAGCGGCGATCCACCGGGTGTCGTTCATGCCCAGCGGGTCCAGCAGCCGCTCGCGGGCGTAGTCTTCGAGCGTCCGACCGGTCGCCGCGACGAGAATGTGGAACAGCAGGTGATAGGCCGCGGTGTTGTAGGCCCAGCGCGATCCCGGCGGATCGCGCAGCGGGGCGGCGGCATTGATGGCGAACTGGTCCCCCGCGACGCTGCGGAGAGCGAGTCCCGTGTCGTCGAGGCCCGAGGTCATGCTCATCAGATGCCGCAGGGTGATCGCGGCGCGGCCGTCGATACGCCAGGCCGGGATGTAGTCGGCCGCCGGTTGATCGAAACCCGTGAAGGCGCCATCCTCGACCGCCATGGCGATCAGGACGGCGACGATGCTCTTGGCCACCGAGGCCACCTCGCGGGGGCGTTCCGGCCTCCAACCGGCGGCGTAACATTCGGCCAGGATCTGGCCGCGCTGGGTGACCACGACGCCGGTGCTGGCCTGCGACATGGCAAGGTCGAGGACCGCGTCGAGCGAAGCTCGCGCCTTCATGCGGGCCGGGACCCCGACGACGGCCAGCGAGGCCATCCCGCCGACCCACGCGCGGCGCGTCGGTCGGACAAGGGCGGGAGGCACGGCTCAGGCCACCCGGGCCAGATGGGCCTCGGCGCTGGCGACCTCGCGCTCGGCCTGGGTGAAGCCGTAGGCAGGAGCGATCGAGCCCGCCGGGTCGGCGACGCGGTCCCACGCCTCGAGCAGGCGTTCGCCGGCGTCCGCCCCGCCGCCGATGAAGACGCCCGGCGTCAGGGTCACCTGGGCCTGGGCGAAATGGCCGGCGCCGGCGCAGACGATGGCGCGGGTCGGGGCCTCGTCGATCACGAGCGGCAGGAGGGCCGGGCTGACGAGGGCGGGGTCGAGCCGCGCCAGGCTCTCGTCCGCGAGGACGCCCTCGGTCATCCGCGTTGCGGCCGTCGGCGCCAGGCAGTTGACCCGGATGCCGTACTTCTCGCCCTCGATGGCCAGGGTCTGCATCAGTCCGACCAGCGCCATCTTGGCGGCGCCGTAGTTGGCCTGGCCGAAATTCCCGTACAGGCCAGACGAGGACGTGGTCATGACGATGCGGCCGTACGTCTGGCCGCGCATCACCTCCCACACCGCCTTGCAGCAGATGGCGGCGCCCATCAGGTGGACGTCGACCACCAGCCGGAAATCGGCGAGATCCATCTTCGCAAAGCTTCTGTCGCGCAGGATGCCGGCGTTGTTGACCAGGATGTCGATGCGCCCCCAAGTTTTCAGGGCGCGGTCGACCATGGCCGTCACGGCGGCTTCGTCCGTCACCGACCCGGCCACGCCGATCGCCTGACCGCCGCCAGCGACGATCCCGGCGGCGACCGCGTCGGCCGCGGCTTGGTCGACGTCATTGACCACCACCCGGGCGCCCTGACGCGCCAGATACAACGCATGCTGGCGACCCAGACCGCCCCCGGCCCCGGTGATGATGGCGACACGCCCTTCGAGCCTCATGGAATCCCCCTGTCGTATTGGTGAAACCGCCGCCGTGCGTCAGCGCTTGGCGGGCTTGCAGATGCTCATGAAGCCGGCGGCCATGAAGGTGGCCATGCGGTCCTTCACGGCGTCGAAGTCGTCGGAGTCGCACAGGCCGCCGGACAGGCGATTGATCCGTCCGGTGCGCGCGAGGGTCAGCATCAGCGCGCCTGTGACGAAGTGGTAGCCCCAGAATATGTCCTCCTCGGCGCAATCCGGCAGCGCTTGTTTGAGCAGGGCGATCAGGCGCAGGACCACGGGGTCGAAGTGAAGGTCGAACAGCTCGGCGCCGTAGGGTGTGTTGGACACCTGGGCGCCCAGGGCCCCGTAGTTCTTCCAGTTCTCGCCGCCCTGGCTGTAGAGGTCGAGGTCGGTGTCGAGGAAGGCGCGCAGGGCGCCCTCGACGGTCGGCTTGCCCTTGCTGGCGATCTCGTAGTCCTCGAGCGCCTTCATCCGCAGGGAGATGGTGACGTCGGCGCGGCGGGCGATGACGGCGTCGAACAGCTTCTTCTTGTCGGTGAAGTAGTAGTTCAGCAGGGTGTGGTGCACGCCGACGCGCTGGGCCACATCCTTCAGCGTGACCCCATAGAGGCCGTGGATCGAGAACAGATACTCGGCTGCGTCGAGGATCTGCTCCATCATGTCGGCGCGCTGCTCGACCTTGGTGCGGCGGCGGCGCGGCTTCGCCCCCTCGGCCGCCGCTTCACGGGCCGCCGGCGCGGGACGTTCGGACCTCTTTTCAGCAACCGCCATAGTCAACTCGCAAACGCATCTTGTCGATCTTGCCGGTGGGCGCCAGAGGCATCCGGTCCAGCCTGATGATCTCATCGGGAATCCACCACGGAGCGACCCGGCCTCGCAGGGGCGCCAGAATGTCGTCGTCGCTGGTCGTCCCGTCGCCTCCCGGCTGTACCACCAGAATCGGCCGCTCGCCCCATTTCGGATCGGGCCGCCCGATTACCGCGGCCAGTGAAACCGACGGGTTCTCGGTGACGATAGCCTCGATCTCGGCCGGATTGATCCATTCACCACCGGACTTGATCAGATCCTTGGAGCGTCCGGTGATCACAAGCGAGCCGTCGGGATCGAGCCGGGCGAGGTCCCCGGTGGCGAACCAGCCGCCGGCATCGGTCGCACTGTCCTCCTGGCCGAAATATCGTTCGACCACGGAAGCGCCGCGGACGCGCAGATGACCTTCCACCCCGCGCTGTTCGGGCAGGGCGCGCCCGTCAGCGTCGGTCAGCAACAGGTCGAGGCCGAAGGCCGGCCGACCACACAGGTGGGCGGCGCGGTCGGGATCGTCCGGCACGGCGCAGGTTCCCAGCGGTGAGAGCTCGGTCATCCCCCAACTGGTCTGCACCGTCACGCCCAGACGGGACTCGATCCGCTCCATCAGGGCGGGAGACATCGGCGCGCCGCCGACGATGACCCGCTTCAGGGAGGGAGTCTCGCCCCCATGGGCGTCGAGGTGCTCCACCAGACCCAGCCAGACCGTGGCCACCCCCACCGCAAGGGTCACCTGCTCGGCCTCGATGAGCCGCGCAAGGCTGGCTCCGTCGAGATGGCGGCCGGGCAGCACCAGCTTGGCTCCGACCGCGGGGGTCGCAAAGGGCAGCCCCCAGGCGTTGGCGTGGAACATGGGTACAGCGGCGAGCACACAGTCGGACCCGCGGATGCCCATGGCGTCAGTCTGCAGTTGCCTCAGGGTGTGCAAGGCGCTGGACCGGTGGGTGTAGGTCACGCCTTTCGGCGCGCCGGTGGTGCCTGAGGTGAAGCACAGGCCGCACGGCGTGGTCTCGTCGAAACCGCCCCAAACCCCGGGTCCGGCGGCCGCGATCAGTGGCTCAAGAGCGTCGGCGGACGAGGCGCCGGGCGGCAGGTCAACGACCAGGATCCGCTCGAGGCTCCGCGCGCGCTCGGCCACCCGCCGGGCGAGCGGGACGAGGTCGGTGCTGACGATCAGCAGCCTCGCTTCGGACTGGCCGAGCATGGCCGCCAGCTGCGTTTCGGTCAGGCGCGGATTGAGCGTGTGGCAGACGGCCCCCATGCCCATGATTCCGTACCAGGTCTCGACGTGGGCCTGGGTGTTCCAGGCCAGGGTGGCGACCCGATCGCCCGGCCGCACGCCCAGTCCGGCGAGCGCTCCCGAGACCTTCAGGCTCCGGTCGCGCAGGGCGGCATACCCGATGCGATCGGCGCCGCCGTACTCTGTCGCCGTCACCACCTCTCCGTCGGGCCGCCACTTCGCGGCGTGGTCCAGGAACTTGTCGAGGGTCAGGGCGAAGGCCTGCATTTCCCCGTCGATCATGGGCATGGCGGCGTGGCTGAAGGCACGGGAGGGGCGACAACGCCGACGGCCCAGCTCCATGGCGTTCCGCCCGCGGCGCGGCGGCGGCATACCTCGGCCTCGCGCAGCTCGAACATGCCGGGCATGACCTGTTCGCGCGCTACGGGACCTTCCTCAAAGGCCATGTAGGCGCCGGCGCGATCATAGGCCGGCCACTCGGGCGCGTTCGGCGCGGAGGGAACGCCCGTGCGCGCGAAACTGGCCCAGTAGGCCATCATCGCAGCCGACAGCGAACGCTCCGCCGCTGTGTCCGGAATGGCGGGCCAGCGCGGCGGAAGTCGGTCAAAGGCCCCGAACACATAGGGAATCTCAGCGGCGTGGAAGGCGTGCAACCCCGCCTCGTCCGCGGCGGGATAGCCGTGGTCGAACAGGTAGAGAAAGGCCGGTTGACCCAGCCGGGTCTGCAGCCGCGCCATCCGGACGGAGGTCCAGCCGTAGAGGGCGTCGCGCGGCGCGGCCAGGACGCTCTCCTCCAGGTCGCTGGAGGGGTAGAGGGCGAGGAAGGCGTCGGCGAGGTCGCCATAGCGCTCGCGGATGGCCGCCTCATAGGTCGCGGCTTCGGCCGGGGCCGGCGGGGCGAGGAAGCGCAGGGTGCGGATTTCGCCCTGGTTGAAGCCGACCAGCAGGGGGACAGGGGCCTGTTCCCCGTCGTCGAAGGTCTGGACGATCTGCTCGGGCAGAACCTTGCCGTCGATCGTGCCCCATGGGATGTAGCCCAGACCCGGCGTCGTCGCGGCCAGCTGCTGGGCGTCCATGGCGCGCAGCTCGGCGAGGTTCTGCTTGCCCAGCTGCGCCTGTAGCCAGACGCCGACAGCCTCGGCGGCGGGCTGGCCGTGGGGACTGGCGCGCAGCTCGGGCGTCGACAGCATGTAGGCGCTCTGGGCGATGGCCCGGTCGAACAGACCGCGCGCCCTGGGCGAGGCCATCAGATACATGACGCTGAGGGCTCCGGCGGATTCCCCCGCGATGGTGACATTGTCCGGATCGCCGCCGAAGGCCGCGATGTTGCGCTCGACCCATTTGAGGGCGGCGATCTGGTCGAGCAGGGCGTAGTTGCCCGACACGCCCTGGCGCGACTCGGCGCTGAGTTCCGGATGGGCGAGGAAGCCGAGCGCGCCGAGCCGGTAGTTGATGGTGACAACCACCAGCCCGTGCTCAGCCGCCATCCGGGCGCCGTCGTACATCGCCTCGCTGCCGGATCCCGCGATCAGCGAGCCGCCGTGTATCCAGACGAACACCGGCGCGTCCTGCGCACCTTCCGGCGCCCAGACGTTCAGCGACAGGCAGTCCTCGCTCATCACCGGCGGTTCGGCCGGGGCGTAGATGCTGGTCCCGCGCGCGGTCGGCTGCGGACAGGCGGGCCCGAAGCGGGTGGCGTCGCGTGTCTCGCGCCAGGCCGGAACCTCTGCCGGCGGCCGCCAGCGGCGCCAGCCCGTGGGGGGGAGGGCGTAGGGAATGCCCTTGAAGGCGTTGACGCCATCCGCCGTCTCGCCCCGAACGGCGCCGGCGGGGGCGGTTACGACCGGGTCGGGGCCGGCCGCGACCGGGTTGGCCGCGGCCAGGACCAGTAGCGCCGAAAGGGCGCAGGCGGTTGAGCGGATCATGCCACGACCTTCCGCGCCCGGGATTGCCGCCGCAGCGCCCTGGCCAGCCACAGGAACAGACTGATGGCCAGCAGGTAGAATGGCGTCAGGGTGTAGAAGGCCATCTGCAGCGAGGTGTCCGGATCGGTCCGGGCGAAGAAGTCGCTGGCGAATCCGAGGTAGGTCGGGCCGAATCCGAGGCCGACCATGTTCATCACCAGCAGCAGAAGGGCGCCGGCCAGCACACGCTGGTCGGGGCGAACCTCTTCCTGGACCAGGGTCACCGCCGGCGACAGATAGAAGTAGTTCAGGCCCATGGGCAGCAGCAGGAAGGCGAGGGCGAGCGGCCAGCTCGGCGCCCAGATGAAGCCAACGAACAGCGGGAGCGCCAGCGCAAGACCGATGGCCGGGACATAGCCGTAGGCGGACTTCCAGCGTCGAGCGAACCGGTCGACGAGGCGACCGGAGACGAGCATGCCGGCGCTGGCGCCGATCAGCACCAGCAGGGCGTACCAGACGGCCACGTCCTTGAGCGTCATGCCTTTCTCGCGCATCAGGAACAGGACCGCGAAGCCGAGCAGGGCGTAGGTGATGAACTGGGTGGCGGCGCAGGCCAGCGCGCAGCGCAGCAGGACCGGATCGGTGAAGAACATCTTGCAGGTCGCCCAGAAGCCGGGCGTCGGCGTCGCGGTCGCGGGATCGGCCTGCGGAACGGCCGTCTCGGCCGGCTCGACGTCCAGGCCGCCGCGGCGTGGCTCGCGCACGAAGACCCAGATGATCACGGCGGTGAGGACGCCGACGATTCCGACCCAGATGAACGCCTGGCGCCAGGAATAGGAGGAGGCGATCGAGGCGCCGAAGGCGACCCCGAGCGCCATGCCGATCGGCGGACCCATGTTGAACAGGCTGAGCGCCGTGCCACGCGAGCCGCGGGGGAAATAGTCGGAGATGATGGCGTATGATGGCGGCACCCCGCCGGCTTCGCCGACGCCGACGGCCATCCGGGCGAGGGCCAGTTGCGGATAGCTGCCGGCCATGCCGCAGGCGGCGGTGGCTGCGCTCCACAGCCCGCAGGCGACGGCCAGCACCTTCGTCCGGTTGGTGCGGTCCGCCAGCCAGCCGACCGGGATGGCGAGGAAACAGTAGAAAAGTGCGAAGTAGAAGCCCGTGAGCAGGCCCAGCTGGCCGTCGGTGACGCCCAGATCGTCCTGGATCGGCTTGGCGAGGATGCCCAGCAGCTGCCGGTCGAGGAAGTTCAGGACATAGACGAAGCAGAGCACCGCCAGAACGAACCAGGCC
>JAEYUE010000185.1 GCA_023433655.1 Pseudomonadota bacterium
GGCTGAGCCATTTCTAATCCGCCCCGACCGGCGCCGCGCGGCGCAACAGGGGATGCTTCGATGAGACTTCACCGCCTGCGGGGCGCCAGCCTCGCCGCCCTCGCCTGCGTGGCCCTGACCGCCTGCGCCACCACTGGCAGCAACGGCTCCAACGGCGACGAGGCGGCCGCGAACGACGACGGCGGGCGCGCCGAACTGGCGACCGGCCTCGACTACGCCGCCAATCCCGATCCCTTCCCCTCGACCTATCGCGGCCTGCCGCGCGAGAACATGGCCATCGTCGGCGGGACGGTCTTCACCGGCGCGGGCCAGCGTATCGACAACGGCGTGGTCATCGTCACCGACGGCCGGGTCGCCGCCGTCGGCGGGCCCTCGACCGCCATCCCCGCCGGCCACCGTCGCGTCGACGCCGCCGGCCGCTTCGTCACCCCGGGGGTCATCGACACCCACAGCCACCTCGGCGTCTATCCCTCGCCCGGCGTCCAGGGCATGAGCGACGGCAACGAGGCGACCCAGCCCAACACCGCCGAGGTCTGGGCCGAGCACAGCCTGTGGCCCCAGGATCCCGGCTTCAACGCCGCCCGCGCCGGCGGCGTCACCACCCTCCAGATCCTGCCCGGCTCGGCCAACCTGTTCGGCGGCCGCGGCGTCACCGTCCGCAACATCCCGTCGGTGACCATGCAGGGCATGAAGATGCCCGGCGCCCCCTACGGCCTGAAGATGGCCTGCGGCGAGAACCCCAGCCGCGTCTACGGCGGCCGCAACAGTTCGCCGGCCACCGGCATGGGCAATATGGCCGGCTATCGCGCCGCCTTCATCGCCGCACGCGAGTACAAGGCCAAGTGGGACAAGTGGCGCGAGGACGGCGAGGGCTCGCCCCCGACCCGCAATCTCGAACTCGAGACCCTCGCCGGGGTGCTGGATGGCTCGATCCTGATCCAGAACCACTGCTACCGCGCCGACGAGATGGCGGTGATGATCGATATCGCCCGGGAGTTCGGCTACCGCATCACCGCCTTCCACCACGCGGTCGAGGCCTACAAGGTCGCGCCCCTGCTGGCCCGCGAGGGCATCTGCGCCGACATGTGGACCGGCTGGTGGGGCTTCAAGATGGAGAGCCTTGACGGGGTCGAGGCCAACGCCGCCCTGGTCGACGCCCCGGAGGGCGGCTGCGCTGTCATCCACTCCGACGACGCCGAACTGACCCAGCGCCTCAACCAGGAGGCCGCCGCGGCCCTGGCCGCCGGCCGCCGCATGGGCATGAACATTCCCGAGGAGCGGGCGATCTCGTGGATCACCCTCAACCCGGCGAAGTCGCTCGGCATCGCCGACCAGACCGGCTCGCTCGAGGCCGGCAAGCGCGCCGACGTGGTCATCTGGAGCGCCAATCCGTTCAGCGTCTACGCTCGCGCCGACCAGGTCTTCATCGACGGCGGCCTGGCCTTCGACCGCTTCAACCCGGCCTACCAGCCCGTCTCCGACTTCGAGCTCGGCCAGCCCGGCTACGGCGTCGCCGCCGCCAACGTCGCCCAGGGAGCCCGCTGATGCGCCTCAGGACCCTTATCCTCGCCGCCGCCGCGGCGACCGCCTTCGCCCTGCCGGCCTCCGCCCAGGAACTGACCGCCATCACCGGCGGCCGCGTGCTCACCGGAACCTCGGTGATCGAGAACGGCGTGGTGGTCATCCGCGACGGCCGCGTCGTCTCGGTCGGGACCGGCGCCGCCCCCTCGGGCGCCCGCGTCATCGACGCCCGCGGCAAGGTCGTCGCCCCCGGCTTCGTCGCCGTCGACTCCGGCCTCGGCGGCTCCGAGGTCTCCTCGGTCGGCGGCTCCGACGACCTGCGCAACGGCGCCAACACCATCAGCGCCTCCTTCGACGTCAGCTACGGCCTCGACCCGTGGTCCTTCACCCTGCCGGTGGCCCGCCTCGGCGGCATCACCCGCGCCATTGTCGTCCCCAACCATCCGGGCGGCGGAGGCGGCGGCCATCGCCACGACGACTCCGACTTCGCCGGCGTCGGCGACGGCGGCTACCAGTCGCCCAGCCTGTTCGCCGGCCAGGCGGCGGTGATCCATCTGGCCGAGGGGACCGACATCCTCGTCCGGCCCCGGGTGGCCATGGTCGCCCCCTTCGGCGAGGCCGGGGCCGGGGTCGCCGGCGGCGCCCGCGGGGCCCAGTTCACCCAGTTCAAGGAGACCCTGGCCGAGGTCCGCCTCTACGCCCGCAACAAGGCCGCCTATGACCGCGCCGGCCTGCGCGACCTCAGCCTGTCGCGCGCCGATCTCGAGGCCCTGATCCCGGTGGCCAACGGCTCCATGCCGCTGATCGTCACCGTCCGCCGCGCCGCCGACATCCAGCAGGTGCTGCGCCTGGCCCGCGAGGAGGGGGTGAAGGTCATCCTCGACGGCGCCGAGGAGGGCTGGCTGGTCGCCGACCAGATCGCCGCGGCGAACGTGCCGGTGCTGCTCAATCCCATCTCCAACCTGCCCGGCAATTTCGAGATGCGGGCGGTGCGGATGCAGAACGCCGCGGCGCTGGACGCGGCCGGAGTGACGATCGCCATCAAGGGCAACGAGGGCTCGATCCACCGCGCCCGCGAGACCCGCTACAACGCCGGCAACGCCGTCTCGCACGGCCTGTCGTACGAGTCGGCGATCGAGGCGATCACGGTCAATCCGGCCCGCATCTTCGGCATGGCCGGCCAGTTCGGCGAGCTGCGGCCCGGCGCCGCCGCCGATGTGGTGATCTGGTCCGGCGATCCGCTGGAGCCGCTCAGCCTGGCCGAGACCATCTTCATCAACGGCCGGGAACAGGCGCCGACCAGCCGTCAGTTCCTGCTCCGCGACCGCTACGCCCGCGGCGGCGAAGGCCCCGTGCCTCCGGCCTACAGCCGTTAAGCGGCCGGCAGCGCTGGTTCGTCACAAAGGACACGAAGGAAGGCACGAAGAACACGAAGGCGCCCTGCCTGCCTCCGCCTTCGCGGGCCTCTGGGCCCGCCTTCATGCCAGGGATCGCTCCCTGACGGGCGCGAAAGGGCCCGCCGGCCCCTTCGTGTCCTTTGTGATCCCTTCGTGCTCTTCGTGATGAACCTTCCGGCCGCGAAAACAAGCTCCGCCGTATGCTGGCAATTCCGGAATCTATAGTCCGATTGTCACAAAACTCGCCCGCCTTTTCAGGCACATCGCATTTTCTCGACTCGATTTGTCCGCCGGAGAAACCACACCCCTTACACTCAGGGCCATCCCGTCGGCGGGGAGGGCGTCGGATCCAACGTTCCTCGATGACGGCGGGCTGTGGTCGAGCGATGAAGCCCGGGCGGAGGAGAGTCCGGGGGTCCTCGAGG
>JAEYUE010000211.1 GCA_023433655.1 Pseudomonadota bacterium
GTCTCGGGGCGCGGCGCGGGCGCCTTGGTCGGCGGACGCGGGGTCGGAATCGGCGCGGGCGCGGGCTCGGGCGGCGGCTCGACGGCCTCGGGCGGCGGGGCCGCCTCGACGTCAGACGCGGGCTCGGGCGACGGCGCGTCGGCCGGTCCGGCCAGCACCATCTCCTCCGACAGGACCGACACCGGAATGGTCTGCACGATCTGACGGGCCGGGGGCTCGCCGCCGAACATCAGGGCGAACAGGACCGCGCCGACGGCCGCCGCATGGACGACCACCGAACCGATCAGGGCCGGACCGGGACGCTCCAAGCCGTCAGCCCTCCTCGCTGGAAGAGGCGGCCGTGTCGGTGATCAGGTTCAGCTTGGTGAAACCGGCCGCTGAAAGCCGGGCCATGACCCGGGCCACGGCCTGGTAGGGGGCGCGGCCGTCGCCCCGCACCGAGACGGGGTTGTCGCGCGCGTCCGGGCCGCCGGCGCGGGCCACGTTGGCGACCAGGTCGTCCCAGGCGACCTCGCTCTCGCCGACGAAGATCTCGCCGTTCTGCTGGATGGTGACGACCACGGGCTCGCTGGAGGAGTCGACGGCGCTGGCCTCGGTCTTGGGCAGCTCGACGGGCACGGCCACGCTCAGCAGCGGGGCCGAGATCATGAAGATGATCAGCAGCACCAGCATCACGTCGACCAGCGGCGTGACGTTGATCTCGCTCAGGGGCCGCTTGCGGGCCCGTCTGCGGCCGCGGACGTGTCCGCCGGCGCCGCCGCCTCCTCCCAGGGCCATGCTCAGAGCTCCCGGCGGCTGTAGTCGGCCGACGGCTGGGGCGCCGGGGCCGAGGGGCCGCCCAGACGGCGCGCCACGGCCGCCTGCAGGTCGTCGGCGAAGCTCTCCAGCCGGCCGGTGAACTTGCCCGCGTCGATCGAGAAGGCGTTGTAGGCCATATAGGCCGGAATGGCCGCGGCCAGGCCCAGGGCGGTGGCGAACAGGGCTTCCGAAATGGCCGGGGCCACCGTGGCCAGGTTGGTGTTGCCCGACGCCGCAATGGCTCCGAAGGCGTTCATGATGCCCCAGACGGTGCCGAACAGGCCGATGAAGGGCGAGGCGGTGGCCACCACCGACAGCACGCCCAGCCCGTTCTCGATCCGTTGCGACTCGCGGGCGATCAGGCTGTCCAGGGCCCGGTCGATGCGCGCCATCAGCATGTTGCCCTGCCCTTCCGTCAGCGGTCCTCGCGTGCGCGCCTCGCGCCAGTCGGCCAGGGCGATGACCAGCATGCGCGGCAGCGGGTGGGCCGGATCGGGCCCGGCCTGCTGGGCGATCTCCTCCAGCGACCGGCCGGAGCCGACGGCCCTTTCGAACGCCGTTGCCTGACGGTTCAGCGACCCGAAACGCACGGCCTTGTCGAGGATGACCGCCCACGACCACAGCGAGGCGACCACCAGGCCGATCATGATCGCCTTGACGACGGGATCGGCCGCCATGAACAGGGCGATGGGGTTCAGCATCGTCGATGCCTCGGCGGCGATGGTCATTCGGTCGTCCTCTTTCGTCCGTCGGTCCTGTGCAGCGGACGGGCGTGGCGGATGTGTGGCGAGTCCGCCCGGTCTAGCGGGGTCCGCGGCAAGCGTCACCTGACCGCGCGTGACAGGTTTGTAATCTCGTCAGTCTTCGCCTGTCAGCCACGGCCCGACCCGCTCGCGCAGCGACGCCGGCGGGCGGCGCGGCCGGCCGTCCAGATGGATACACACAGCCTCGACCTCCGCCCGGCACAGCGCCTCTTCGCCGCGGGTGATGGTCTGGCCGATCAGCAGCCGCGGCCCCTGGATCGCGCGGTAGCGGGTGCGCACCAGCAGCGCCTCGTCGATGCGGGCGGGCCTCAGGTAGTCGAGGGCCAGCTTCGAGACCACGAAGGCCATCGGCTGGTCGCCGTCCAGCAGTTCGGCGTGGCCGACGCCCATCAGCCGCAGGGCGTCGGAGCGGCCACGCTCGAACCAGCGGACCCAGGTCCCGTGATAGGCCAGGCCGGTGAAGTCGGTGTCCTCGTAATAGACCCGGATCGGCAGGCGGTGCTCCCGCCCCTCGAACCGGCCGGCGTCGGGCGTGTCGGTCATGGGCGGGCCCCGCCGGAGGCGCCGGGCGCGCGGGTCAGGAAGCCCGGGCAGACATCCCGCAGCATCTCGTCGAACTCGACCTTTAACGGGTCGCTCTCCAGCAGAATGCGGTTGGGGCGCGAGATGAACACCTCCAGCCGTCCGCCGGTCGAGACATAGCCGCACACGGCGCGGCGGCGGCCCCGCTCGGTGTAGCGCACCACCGCCTCCGGCCCGAGGTGTTCGCGCAGCTGGGCCGCCGCCCGCTCCTCGACCGTCGGCTCCCGCCCGCCGAGGCCGCCGGAGCGGCTGGCCAGCCACAGGATCAGCACGCCCAGCAGAACCACCGCCCCGCCCAGCACGGCGATCAACCGTTCCGCCCTGATTGTCCGACGCGCCATCGGCCCTCCATTCCCGGCGAGAATGCAGGGCTTCGGCCCGCGGGTGAAGCCTACTTGCCGCCGAACAGGTCGCCCGCCTGCGGCGCGCGCGGCGGCTCGGTCAGCCCCAGGTGGCTGTAGGCCCGGGCGCAGGCCATGCGGCCGCGCGGCGTGCGCTGGATGAAGCCCTGCTGCAGCAGGAAGGGCTCGATGACGTCCTCGACCGCGTCGCGGGCCTCGGCGATGGCGGCGGCGAGGGTGTCCATGCCGACCGGGCCGCCGCCGTAGTTCTCGATGAGGGCGCGCAGGAAGCGGCGGTCGAGGCTGTCCAGCCCGGCCTCGTCGACCTCCAGCCGGCTGAGGGCCCGGGCGGCGGCGAGTCGGTCGATCGAGGCGGCTCCCTCGGCGTCGGCGAAGTCGCGCACCCGGCGCAGCAGACGGCCGGCGACGCGCGGCGTGCCGCGGGCGCGGGCCGCGATCTCCAGCGCCCCCTCCTCGGTGATCGGCGCGCCCATCTTGCGGGCCGCGCCCATGACCACGCGGGTCAGCTCCTCCGGGGTGTAGAACTCCAGCCGCAGCGGAATGCCGAAGCGGTCGCGCAGCGGCGTAGCCAGCAGGCCGGCGCGGGTCGTGGCGCCGACAAGGGTGAAGGGCGCCAGATCGATGCGCACCGACCGGGCCGAGGGACCCTCGCCGATGATCAGGTCCAGCACATGGTCCTCCATGGCCGGATAGAGGATCTCCTCCACCTGGGGGTTGAGGCGGTGGATCTCGTCGATGAACAGGACATCGCGCGGCTCGAGATTGGTCAGGATGGCGGCGAGGTCGCCGGCCTTGGCGAGAATCGGCCCCGAGGTGGCGCGGAAGCCGACGCCGAGCTCCCGCGCGACGATCTGGGCGAGCGTCGTCTTGCCCAACCCGGGCGGGCCGAACAGCAGGACGTGGTCCAGCGCCTCCGACCGGGCGCGGGCGGCGTCGATGAAGACCTTCAGATTGCCGCGCGCCTGCTCCTGGCCGACGAACTCGGACAGGGTCTGCGGCCGCAGGGCGCGGTCATAGGCCTCGCCTGGGGCGGGATCGGCGGAGATGAGGCGGTCGTCGGTCATGGCTGGACCAGTGGCGAGTGGCGAGCGGCGAGTGGCGAGATGAAGGCTTCGGTCGTCGCCGGCATGAAGTCAGGCC
>JAEYUE010000231.1 GCA_023433655.1 Pseudomonadota bacterium
GCCCGGACGCGACGTTCGCGACCCCCTGGCCGACGAGCTCGCGGTTGGGCCGGGTGCGTGGCACGTCGTCGGCCATCCCGTCCGCGACGTGCGCCGACAGCAGGGACTCGAGCGCGGCGAGCGCGGCCACCGCGAGGGCCGACGAGAACAGCGCGCTCGTCGTCGCGAGGTCCACGACCGGCAGGTGCGGTGCGGGCAGGCTCGAGGGCAGCGCACCGATGCGCTGCACGTCGAGGTGCGCGACCTCGGCGACGACCGTGGCCACGGCGACCGCGACGAGCGAGGCCGGGACCGCGCGGTGGAGCCGTGGCAGCCCGACGACGAGCGCGACGCCCAGCGCGACGAGAAGGAGCGGCGCGACGGCCGCCGACCAGTCGGTCGCGGCGAGGGTGCGCGCGGCGACGAGCGCGGCGTTCTCGCCCTCCGCCTTCGGCGTGCCCAGCGCGAGCGGCACCTGCTGGAGCGCGATCACCACGCCGATGCCGATGGTGAAGCCCTCGACCACCGGCCACGGCAGGTACGCGACGAGCCGGCCGAGGCCCAGCACGCCCGCGAGCACGACGATGCCGCCCGCCATGATCGCCACGACGGGCACCCACTGCGGGCCGTACCGCGCGACGATGGGCACGAGCACCACGGCCATCGCGCCCGTCGGTCCGCTGACCTGCAGGTGCGACCCGCCGAGGACGGCCGCGACGGCGCCGGCGACGACGGCCGTGACCAGCCCGGCGGCGGCGCCCGTCCCGGAGGAGACGCCGAACCCGAGCGCGAGGGGCAGCGCCACGACCGCGACCGTCAGCCCCGCCACCAGGTCGCGCCGCCACGAGCGGGACAGCCCCGTGTAGTCGTCGCGGCCGGGGAGCAGCGCGCGCAGGCGGCGCAGGGTGGCCCAGGGGTCGGGGGCGCTGGAGGATCCGGCGGGGTCTGTGGAGGAGGTGTGGGAGGAGGTGTGCGAGGAGGGGTCGGAGGAGGGCGCGGTGGCGGTCACCGCGCGTCCTCGAGCAGCTCGGCCCGGCGTGTGGCGGCGTCGACGAGGACGGCGCGTGCGGCCGCGAGCATGTCCGCGACCGCCGGCAGCGCGAGCGTGTAGTGCACGGCGTTCCCGCGGCGCGTCGCGGTGACGACGCCGGTGCGACGCAGCACGGCCAGGTGCTGCGAGAGGTGGGAGGCCTCGAGGTCGAGCTCGGTGAGCAGGTCGGCGACCTGGCGGTCGCGCTCGACGAGCAGCTCGAGGGTGCGCACGCGAACCGGGTGGCTCAGGGCCTTGAACAGGTCGGCCTTGACCTCGGCCAGGGGCCGGTCGAGGCCGGGTGACTGCGGCACGGGTGCTCCAGGGGTGGGGAGAACGCCTGATGGATTGATGAATCTGTCAAACCATACGCCTTCGGAGGCGGTGCGCGGTTCGCTCGCCCATGCGGGTGAGACGCGGGTCACGGGCCTGCCGCAGGTTGACATCGCGCCGCGCGGAGCGTGTACTAGCAGTGTCGAACAGACGTTCGAACAGGCCACGATCTGACCGCGAACCTGCAGGTCAGCGGCGTCTGTGCAGGTGCCGGGGGTCCGGCGACGACGTCCACAGAGGTGCGTGATGACGGTCGACGTGCTGTCGCGGGAGGAGCGGGTCGCGCGGGCCCGGCTCGCGCTCGCGCACGCCGAGCGTCGCACCGGTGCACGCAGCGTGCTGCTGCACGAGCGACGCGTCGTCGCCGTCCCGACGGCCGAGCCGGAGACGACGGGACCCGGACCGGTGACCGTCCCTGAGACGGTGACCGTCCCTGAGCCGGTGGCCATCCCTGAGACCATCCCTGAGACGGGGACCGTCCCCGAGCCGGTGACCGTGCCCGAGCCGGTGACCCGCCCCGAGCGGATGACCGTCCACGGCCCGGAGCAGCCCGCGCGCGCGCCCGGCGTGCTGTCGGCCGCGCTGCTCACCACCGAGCGCCCCGCGCTGCCCGTCCCGCCGGCCCTCGCCCCGCTCCTGCCGGACGGGCTGCGCCGCGGTGCGACCACCGCGGTCCTGGGCTCGACGTCGCTCGCGCTCGCGGTCCTGGCCGCGGCGAGCGCCGCGGGCTCCTGGGCGGCCGTCGTCGGCCAGCCCACGCTCGGGCTGCTCGCGGCCGCGGAGTCGGGCGTGGTGCTCGACCGCCTCGCGGTCGTCCCGCACCCGGGGGCGGACGCCGCGCTCGTCCTGGCTGCCCTGCTGGACGGGGTGGACGTGGTCGTCGTCGGACCGGAGGCGCGGCTCGTCGACGCGGACCGGCGCCGCCTGTCCGCACGTGCGCGGGAGCGCGGCGCCGTGCTGCTCGCCACCACGCCCTGGCCGGGTGCTCAGGTCGTGCTCACCGCGGAGCGGGCGGCGTGGTCGGGGCTCGGTGACGGGCACGGCCGTCTGCGGACCCACCGGGTGCGCGTCGCGCGCGCGGGGCGCGCCGGTGCCGGTGTGCCGCTCGCACTCGACCTGACGTTCCCCCTGACCGCCCCGGGCCAGGACGCCGCGGTCGCGGCGGCCGTGCCGCGGACCGCGTCGCAGGCCGGGGAGCGGCGCGCACCGCTGCGGCTCGTCGGATGAGGCTCGTCGGATGAGGCTCGCGGACGAGGTGCGTCGGATGAGGTGCGTCCGGTGAGGGACGACGAGCGGGGGCACCGGCCGACGAGCACGCGCACCACGGTCCTGTGGGTGCCCGACTGGCCCGTGGTCGCGGCGTCGCAGTCGCTCGAGGTCCCGCGCCACGTCCCTGCCGCGGTCCTGCTCGGCCAGCACGTCGTCGCGGTGGGTGCGCTCGCACGCGTCGAGGGCGTGCGGCGCGGCATGCGCCGCCGGCAGGCGCAGTCGGTGTGCCCCGAGCTCGAGCTGCTGCCCGCGGACGACGCCCGCGACACGCGCCTGTTCGAGCCCGTCGCGGTCGCGGCGGAGAGCGTGGTCGCCGGTGTCGAGGTGGTCCGTCCGGGCCTCCTGCTGCTGCCCGC
>JAEYUE010000249.1 GCA_023433655.1 Pseudomonadota bacterium
CTACCTGACCCCGACCCTGTACATGATGCAGGTCTACGACCGTGTCGTGCCGACCGGGGGCGTCACCACCCTGGTGCTGATCACCGCGGTCGCCGTCTTCGCCCTCGGGGCGCTGGCCGGTCTGGACGCGCCTGCAGATGTCGGGCGTCACCACCGAGATGGCCGAGGACGTCGCCGACCAGCTGCGCCAGATCGACGTCCAGCTGAACGAACTGCGCCCGCGCATGGCCGAGCTGCGCTCCCAGATCGCGCGCAGCGAGGTGCGGGCCCCCGCCACCGGCCAGGTTGTCGGCCTGACCATCTTCACCCAGGGCGGGGTGATCCAGCCGGGCCAGACCTTGATGGAAATCGTGCCGGCCGACGCCTCGCAGATCATCGTCGCCCAGATCAGCCCCAACGACGTCGACAACCTGCGCCCGGGACAGACCACCGAGGTCCGCTTCCCCGGCCTGCGAGAACGCAACCCGCCGACCATCCACGGCCGCGTGACCCGCATCTCGGCTGACAGCTTCACGGTCGAGGAGACCGGGGCCAGTTATTTCCGCGCCGAGATCGTCGTCCCCGCCGCCGAGATGGCCAAGCTGGGCCGCGCGGCCAACACCCTGCGGCCGGGCGCCCCGGTCGAGGTCATCATCCTGCTGCGCAAGCGCACCGCGCTCAGCTACCTGCTCGAGCCCCTGACCAACAACCTCTGGCGCTCCGGCAGCGAGCAGTAGCCAGGCAAGGTTGGGGACGCGCACGACTTTTTCCGGCCGCGCCGTCTGGCCTGCGAGCGCGAAAGTGGCGTGTGTACCCACCTTGCCCGCGACCCCCGGCCCCGGACGACGATGACGGACGTCCGACCTCCGCCTCTCGACTTACGCGGCGTCATCACGGAATGTTACAGCTCCTCCCCTCCCCAGGAGCCCCCATGCCCATGACGCCCCGCGCCGGACTGCAGGTCGCCGACGACCTCGCCGCCTTCATCGAGAGCGAAGTGCTGCCCGGCCTCGATCTCGCTGCGGAGGCCTTCTGGTCCGGCGCCGCCGACGTCTTCGCCCGCTTCGCCCCGGAGAATCGCCGCCTGCTGGCTGTGCGCGACGACCTCCAGCGCCGCATCGACGACTGGCACGCAGCGCGGCGGGGCCGCCCGCACGATCCATCCGCAACGGAGTCCTTCCTGCGCGACCTCGGCTACCTCGTCGACGAGCCGGCGCCCTTCGCCATCGGCACGACCAATGTCGATCCCGAGGTGGCGACCCTCGCCGGCCCGCAGCTGGTGGTGCCTGCGCTCAACGCCCGTTTCGTGCTCAATGCCGCCAACGCCCGCTGGGGCAGCCTGTACGACGCCCTGTACGGCACGGACGCCCTTGGCGACCCGCCCGCCGGCGGCGGCTACGACCCCGCCCGGGGCGCCCGCGTCGTCGACCGCGCCAAGGCCTTCCTCGACGAGGCCGTTCCCCTTGCCGACGGCTCATGGGCCGACCTGTCCGGCCCCGACGCCATTGCCCTGCGCGACCCGGCCCAGCAGATCGGCCGCACCGCCCGCTCGCGCCTGTTCCGCCACCACGGCCTGCACATCGAGGTGGTCTTCGACCAGGACCACCCGATCGGCCGCACCGACCCGGCCGGCGTCAGCGACATCATCCTGGAAGCCGCGCTCTCGACCATCGTCGACCTCGAGGATTCGGTCGCCGCCGTGGACGCGTCCGACAAGGTCGCCGCCTACCGCAACTGGCTCGGCCTGATGAAGGGCGACCTCCAGGACACCTTCGAGAAGGGCGGAAAGCCCCTGACCCGATCCCTCTCCCCCGACCGGGAATTCACCGCGCCGGACGGCTCCATCGTCACCCTTCCCGGCCGCGCCCTGCTGTTCGTGCGCAACGTCGGCCACCTGATGACCACTCCGGCGGTCATCCTCCCCGACGGCTCCGAGGCGCCGGAGGGCATCCTCGACGCCCTCGTCACCGGCCTGATCGCCCTGCACGACCTCAAGGGCCTCGGCCGCTTCCGCAACAGCCGGGCCGGCTCGGTCTACATCGTCAAGCCGAAGATGCACGGACCCGAGGAGTGCGCCTTCACCGATGCCCTGTTCGACGCCGTCGAAGACATCCTGGGCATGGCCCGCCACACCCTGAAGATCGGAGTCATGGACGAGGAGCGCCGCACCTCGGCCAATCTCGCCGCCTGCATCCGCGCCGTGAAGGACCGCATCGTCTTCATCAACACCGGCTTCCTCGACCGCACCGGCGACGAGATCCACACCGCCATGCAGGCCGGTCCGGTGGTCCGCAAGAATGACATCAAGTCCACCGACTGGATCGCCGCCTACGAGGCGCGCAACGCCGCCATCGGCCTGGCCTGCAGCCTCGACGGCAAGGCCCAGATCGGCAAGGGCATGTGGGCCGCCCCCGATCGGATGGCCGACATGCTGGCGCAGAAGGCGGCCCATCCGCAGACCGGGGCCAACACCGCCTGGGTGCCGTCCCCGACGGCGGCGACCCTCCACGCCCTGCACTACCACCAGACCGACGTCTTCGCCCTCCGCCCGGAGATCGCCGCCCGCCCGGTCCCCGGCCTCGACGCCCTGCTGACGCCCCCGCTGGCCGCCGGCCGCAACTGGCCCGGGCAGGAGATCGCCGAGGAACTCGACAACAACGCCCAGGGCCTGCTCGGCTACGTCGTCCGCTGGATCGACCAGGGCGTCGGCTGCTCCAAGGTCCCCGACATCCACGACGTCGGCCTGATGGAGGACCGCGCCACCCTGCGCATCTCCTCCCAGCACATGGCCAACTGGTTGCTGCACGGCGTCTGCACCGCCGAACAGGTCGACGCCGCCCTCCTGCGCATGGCGGCCAAGGTCGACGCCCAGAACGCAGGCGATCCTCTCTACCGCCCGATGGCCCCCGATCCGGCCGGCAGCCTCGCCTTCCAGGCCGCCCGCGCCCTGGTCTTCGAGGGAACGGCCCAGCCCAACGGCTACACCGAACCCCTGCTCCACGCCTTCCGCGCCCGGGCCAAGGCGAGCCGCTGACTCCCTCGCCTTGACTTGGCCGCATTGACCCCTCACCTTCCGCTGCATCGCACCATGCGATGTCCGGCGCGCTCCAGCGCGTGAGGGTTCCTCGCGGAACCTGTCTGTAGAAGCGCCCGGCTCCTCAAGATCATTCGTCGCCACATCACGCGGGGCGACGCCGTTTCCCGCCCTCGACAGGGCCGGAGGCGCGCGTCGGACCCGGCGAGACCGGCCGTGCGCGTCTTCGCACATGAAAGACGACCGTGAGCCACAAGACCTTTGACTCAATGAACCTCAACCCGGCCCTGCTGCAGGCGCTGGCGTCCGAGGGCTATACGACCCCCACCCCGATCCAGCAGCAGGCCATCCCCGACGTCATGGCCGGCAAGGACCTGCTGGGCATCGCCCAGACCGGCACCGGCAAGACCGCGGCCTTCGCCCTGCCGATCCTGCACCGCCTCGCCGCCAACCGCGTCGCCCCGGTGCCGCGCACCACCCGCGTGCTGGTGCTGTCGCCGACCCGGGAACTGGCCACCCAGATCGGCGAAAGCTTCAAGGCCTACGGCAAGCACCTCGGCTTCCGCGTCGCCGTCATCTTCGGCGGCGTGAAGTACGGTCCGCAGGAGCGCGCCCTGCAGCAGGGTCTCGACGTCCTCGTGGCCGCCCCCGGCCGCCTGCTCGACCACCTGCAGCAGAAGACCTTGGACCTCAGCCGCACCGAGATCTTCGTCCTCGACGAGGCCGACCAGATGCTGGACCTCGGCTTCATCAAGCCGATCCGCCAGATCGTCAGCCGCATCCCGGCCAAGCGCCAGAACCTGTTCTTCTCGGCCACCATGCCCTCGGAGATCGGCAAGCTGGCCGGCGAACTGCTCAAGGATCCGGTCAAGGTCCAGGTGACGCCGCAGGCCACCACCGTGCAGCGCATCAACCAGTCGGTGATCTGGATCGAACAGGGCCGCAAGCGCGCCCTGCTGACCGAGATGTTCTCCGACCCGACCTTCACCCGCTGCCTGGTGTTCACCAAGACCAAGCACGGCGCCGACAAGGTCGCCGCCTACCTCGAGGCCGGCGGCGTCGAGGCCGGGGCCATCCACGGCAACAAGAGCCAGCCCCAGCGTGAACGCACGCTCGAAGCCTTCAAGAAGGGCAAGCTGCGCGTTCTGGTCGCCACCGACATCGCCGCCCGCGGCATCGACGTCGACGGCGTCTCGCACGTGGTCAATTTCGAACTGCCGTTCGTGCCCGAGGCCTACGTCCACCGCATCGGCCGGACCGCCCGCGCCGGCGCCGACGGCACAGCGATCAGCTTCGTGGCCGGCGACGAGATGAAGCTGCTGCGCGATATCGAGAAGGTGACCCGCCAGAAGATCCCCGCCATCGACCGCCGCAACGACAAGCAGTTGGCCCAGCTCGACGCCTCGATCATGGCCTCGGGGGTCGGCAAGAAGGCCACCCTGCCCGAGCGTGAGGGCGGCGACCGCAACGAAGGCGGCCGCGGCCGGCGCAACCCGCGCCGCGACGGCGTCAAGCTCGAGGGCGGCGGCCAGCCCCACCGCGTCCGCAAGGGCCGGGCGGCGGACGCCCGCCCGACGCCGGAACGGGCCTACGACCCGATGGCCGGCGAACGCCCGCGTCAGGTCAACAACGATCCGCGCGGCCGGTCCGAGCCCAAGCCGGTCGGCGAGCTGAAGCGCCGTCCCCGCCGCCGCCGCCCGTCCAACGGCGGCAAGGGCTTCGCCGCCAGGGGCTGAGGCCCGGCTGCTGAAATGAAAGACGCCCGCCGGGTCTCCCCGGCGGGCGTTTCCTTGTTCGATTGTCCGCCCGGTCAGGCGGCGGCGCTGACCGCGCCCTCGGCCGGGTCGCGCAGGACGTAGCCGCGGCCCCAGACGGTTTCGATGTAGTGCTTGCCGCCGGCGGCCGTGGCGAGCTTCTTGCGCAGCTTGCAGATGAAGACGTCGATGATCTTCAGCTCCGGCTCGTCCATGCCGCCGTACAGGTGGTTGAGGAACATCTCCTTGGTCAGGGTGGTGCCCTTGCGCAGGGAGAGGAGCTCCAGCATCTGGTACTCCTTGCCGGTCAGGTGAACGCGGTGGCCGTTCACCTCGACGGTCTTGGCGTCCAGGTTCACCGCGATTTCGCCGGTGTGGATGATCGCCTGGGCGTGGCCCTTGGAGCGACGCACCACGGCGTGGACGCGGGCGATCAGCTCGTCCTTGTGGAACGGTTTGGTCATGTAGTCGTCGGCGCCGCCGCCGAAGGTCTTGACCTTGGTCTCGATCTCCGAGGTGCCCGAGAGGATCATCACCGGCGTATTGACCTTGCCGACGCGCAGCTGACGCAGCACCTCGAGGCCGTTCATGTCAGGCAGGTTCAGGTCCAGCAGGATCAGGTCGTAGTCATAGATCTTGCCGAGATCGATGCCTTCCTCGCCGAGATCGGTGGTGTAGACGTTGAAGCCTTCCGACTTCAGCATCAGTTCGATGCTCTGCGCCGTCGCATGATCATCTTCGATAAGCAGGACGCGCATTGATGCCCCTCCAGGCAGAGCTTGGCTATAATGTAACTGCCCCGTTTCGGGGTAACCTTGTTCGGACGTTAACGGCGGAAAAACTTAAGAAGGGTTAACGCCTGTCCCAAAACGAATCGTAGGCTGATTTGCGAATCGGCGTCGAGAGTCCCGAGTCAACCGGCGGCGTTTTTCTTAACCTTTCTTACCCCGACCCCGTTCGTGCGTCCGATTTCGACGGATCGTAGACATATATTCCTATCCTCGATGGCGCCCGCGACGGTGCGCCGCCGATGAGGATGGGAGCAGGACGATGGAAGGGTATCAGGTGCCGGTCCGGCGCGAGGATCAGGTCAGGGCCGGTCTGGCGCTGGAACTGGTTGCGGCGTCCACGGGGGTGCCGAAGGAGGTCATGCAGCTGCGCAGCCGGCTGGACGGGCGGGCGTGCCGGGCCCGGTGGCTGGCCATGTATCTGTCCTACGTCACCTTTGGCTGGCCGATGGACCGCGTCGCCCACGCCTTCGGCCTCAACCGTTCGACAGCGGCGGCGGCCTGCCGCTGGGCCGAGGACGGACGCGACCTGCCGCCGGTGGACGACCTCTTGGAGCGCCTCGAACGTTGCGCCCGGGCCGTGCTGGAGGCGCCGGCCTGCGAGCTGCCGGCATGAGCGTCGAGCGCGCACGACGCCTGTTGTGGCGGCCGCGGTGCTGGGTAGAGGCCATGGCCGACGGCCGGTATGCGGTGCGCATCGGCCCCGACCGCCGATCGCGGGTTCAGCTCTTCCTGGGCGAGGACGAGTTCCGCGCCCTGATCGAGGAGCCCGGCCTCGCCGTGCGGACGGGCGGCGGCTGGAAGGCCCGCAGATCGGGCGCTCCCCGGCCGGAAGGACCCCCGCCGGGCCGGCCCGGCCTCGTCGAGGGACGGCGCGACCTGATTGACCGCGACGGCCGGATGCGCAGCCACGCCGCCAATCTGACCGGCTCGGCCGTCGCCTGGCTGGCGGGGAGACGCGATCCGACCGGCGCGCCATGGATCGCGCCGCGGGAGCGGGCCGCCGCCGAGCGCCTTGAGCGCGACGCCGAAATCGCCCTCGCGGGGCCGTCCCTGACCCTGCGCTGGGACGCCCTGCCCCGCTCGGGCGGGGGCTCGGCCTCGCGTTTCGAACCGGGCGACCGGGCCATGGCTGCCAGCCGGCGTGTGGAGGCGGCCCTGGCCGCCTGCGGCCCCGCGCGCGCCCTCGTCGAGCACGTCTGCATCCGCGCCAGCAGCCTGCAGGCGGCCGAGCAGGCCCTCGGCCTCCGCCGCCGCGGCGGCAAGGCGCTGCTCAAGCAAGGGCTGCAGGCGCTTGCCGCCCACTATCGCATCGGCTGAACGACGGACCACCGGGCTACCACACGTTACAGGCTCGTAACTTTGTGGGGCCCGGGTTCGGCCCTAGGGTTCGGCGTGGGTAGAGCCGCGAAGCGGCCGCCCGGGAATGGGGTTTCCGAGTTGAAGTCAGTCGCCGTTCCGGTTCTCGCCGTGGTCATCGCCACAGCTGCGTCCGCGCCCGCCCCTGCCGCAGCGAACGAACTGTTCACCGGCCTGGTGGTGGCGCGCGTCTGCCTGCCCTACGCCAGCCGAGCGAAGACGTTCGAAGGGGCGATCCGGGCCGCGCGCGAAATGGAGTTCCGCCGCCCGGCCGGCGACCGGACACCGCTGGAGGAATGGGCCTCGGAAGTCGAGATGGTCTCGAAGGACGGCCGCTGGCGACTGCGCCTCGAGGAGGGCACTGTCGAGGACGACGGGACCGAGGTTTACGCCGTCAGCTGCGGCATCTCCTCAAATCTCGCCAGCGGTCGCGAACTCGGCCAGGTGGCCCGCCTCGTCGTCGGGCGCAACGAGAACTGGAGCCAGAGCCCCTCAACGCCATGGCGCTGGGAGCGACGCATGGCGCGGCCCGATGAAGTCGCCCTGCGCCTCGACGTAACCGAAAGCCCGGGCGAGCGGCCGGTGCTGACGGCGCGCGGCCTCTACTACTGACCCGCAGCGGTCACAGCCGCCTCGCGAATCCGGCCGACCATGGCGTTAAGGCCGTTGGCGCGCTGGCGGGTCAGCGCCGACGGCAGGCCGAGCCGGTCCAGCGCGGCGCGGGCGTCGAAGGCGAGTATCTCCTCAGGCGTGCGACCGGAGTAGAGGCGAAGCAGCAGGGCGATATTGCCCTTGGACAGGGCGCTGTCGCTGTCGGCCTGAAAGTGCAGCCGACCATCTTCGCACCGGACAGCCAGCCACACCTGGGCTGCGCAGCCCGGCACCTTGTTGGCCTCGCTCCGGGTCGCGTCCGGCAGGGGCTCGAGTTCCTTGCCGAGTTCGATCACGTATTCGATCCGGCCTTCCCAGTCGCCCAGCAGGTCGAACTCTTCCGCCAGTTCGGCGAAGGCGGCGTCGATGGAGGATGCGGGCGATGCGTCGGAGGTCATCGGGGCCAGATAGGCCCGTCGGGCGTTAACGACAACCACGCCAACCTTCCCCGGAATTCGGCTCTCCGCCACGACTCCGCACTCCCCTCTGGCGGGTGTGCGCTTTGGACGACTCGCCCGCACGGCTAGGCTCGGCGCGGGCCTTCCGCCCGCCAGCCCCTGAACCCACCTCGTCGCGCTTGATCCCACCCGCCACCATCGCCGCCAACGAGACGCCGGCCGAACGCCGGTCCGATGGTGATCGCCCCGCCGTGGCCGCCTGGCATGCCGGCTGGGCCGTAGCGGCGGCCCTGCTGGCTCTGGGCGGGCGCTGGCTGAACGTGGTCGAGACGCCCGTCTTCTATGGCGCGCTCGCCATGGTCGTGCCCGGCGTGACCGGCCTCGGCCTGCTGCACAGGGACGGCGGGCGGGAGCGGATGGTCCTGCTGGGCCTGTGGGGCCTCGCCGCCGCGGTTACAGCGGCGCTGTCGGGCGGCCTGACCGGCCCTCTGGCCGGGTTCGTCTTCATGCCGGTGGCGGCGGGGATGGCCCTCGGTGGCGTGCGGCCGGTTCAGGCGGGCGCGCTCGGCGTCGGCCTCGCCGCCGCCGCCGGCCTGCTCTCCGCCTCGCTGACAGGCGCGGGGCCTCATCTTCCCGCCCTCGCGGCGATCTCGGCGGTAATGACCGCCGGCGCGGCCGCCCTGGCGGTCCGCCTGTCGTGGAGGCAGAACGAGCGCCGGCTGGCGGCCGCGGAGATCGAGGCCGGAAAGGTCGCGCGGTTGCTGGCCGCCCAGCCGGGTCTGACCCTGGTGCTCGAACGCTCCGGCCGTGTGCTGGCGGCCTACGGGGCCCCGCCACCGGCCCTGCCCGTCGATCCGCTGTTCGAAAACGGTCTGGTGGCGGCGGTCCATGCGCCCGATCGACCGCGCCTTCTGGCCGCGCTCGACAGGGCGATGCAGGGCCACGACGCGACCGCGACCTTCGCCCCTCGTCTCGCCCTGGACCGGCGGGTGCGGCTGATCCTGCGGCGCCTGGACGTCGCGGACCCGGCGGAATCCCGCCTGATCGCCCAGGCGTTTGACGCCACCGCGCAGTATGCCCGCGAACTGGAACTGGAGTCGGCCCGCGTCGAGGCCGAGGCCCGAGAAGCCGGCAAAAGCCGCTTCCTCGCCAACATGAGCCACGAGTTGAGGACGCCGCTGAACGCGGTCCTCGGCTTCTCGGACATCATGCGCCAGCGTCTGTTCGGCCCGATGCCCGAACGTTACGCGACCTATGTCGACAACATCCACGAGGCGGGCGGCCACCTGCTGGAGCTGATCAACGACGTCCTCGACGTCTCGAAGATCGAGGCCGAGCGCTACGTCCTGACGCTGGAACGCTTCGATGCGCGCGAACTGGTCTCCGCCGCCGTCGCCCTGGTCCGGGT
>JAEYUE010000321.1 GCA_023433655.1 Pseudomonadota bacterium
AAGCGCGGGTCCGTCTTGTTGATCACATAGACGATGCCCTTGCGGCGCACGACCTTGCAGTCGCGGTGGCGACCCTTGAGCGACTTGAGCGAGCTGCGGACCTTCATGGTCGTCGTCCTGAGGCAAATCAAAACAGAAAAGCCGCGGGTCGGACCTGCGGCGGAGCGGTGCGTATAGAGACGACCCGGGCGGGCGTCAACAGCCATTGCGGCGCTGACCCCCGCCCCGATGAACGCTCGCCGGCCTATCCCGCCAGCCAGGCGCTGAGCACGATGCTCAACGGCAGGCCCACGAAAAGCACAGCGGCGAACATCCCGGCTTCCAGGCTTTCCTTCCTCGTCATCGGTCTCTCCTTCGGATCGGCCGCGCGGACCGCGGCGTTGACCCGAAGTTAGGTCCGAAGCCATCGTGGGTGTGACGGAAGACCCCCGTGAAAACCGCAGTTCATGCGGCAGGACTCCCCCATGGCCGCATTCCCACCGCTGGACCGTATCGACCGACGCATTCTGGCGGTCCTTCAGGCTGACGGCCGGCTCACCAACCAGGCCTTGGCCGAGCAGGTCGCCCTGTCCCCCAGCGCCTGTCTCGCCCGGGTGAGACGGCTCGAAAAGGCCGGGGTGATCGAGGGCTACGGCGCCCGGCTCAATCCGTGGGCGCTGGGCATCGGCGTGGTTCTCTATGCCGAGGTCTGGCTGGAGGGCCAGCACCCCGATCGCCTCGCCCGCTTCGAGACCGCCATCGCCGGCCGGCCTGAGATCGTTGAGGCGACCTACGTGAGCGGGCCGTTCGAGTACCTGATCAAGGCCGTGGCGCCGGACATGGCGTCCTGGACGGCGCTTTCGGAGGAGCTGATAGCGGGCGACCACGGGGTGTCGAAGGTCGTCACCCATGTGCTGATGAAGAAGCCCAAACGCTTCGCCGGCTACCCGATTCCCGGAAGCTGACGCGCGGTTTGGAGCTGGAGGCCTGGCCTCCGAGTCGAACGGAGGGATTGCGGGGTTGCACCCCCGCCGCGTTGCCGCTCCGCCACCAGGCCGCTGAGCGCGCGGAATCCCTACTCTCCTCCCGATTTCCGCCTCAACAAGAATGAGGGTTAACGACGACGAACGGGGAATTTTACGGCAACGCTTTCTCCATCGAGGCGCTGTAGGCGTCGCGGGGGACTCGCGGACTTGTTATGAGGCGCGGACGCGCCCGGGAGACTAGCTTGCAGATCATGCGCTTCAGCCTTCGCCTCATCCTGATCGGAACCGTCGCCGCCTGCGCGCCCATGCTGCCCGAGCCGCCGCCGGTAGCCGCCCCGTCCCCGGCTCCGGTCCAGCCCGCGCCGGCGCCCACGCCTCCGCCCGCGCCGATGAACCCGACTGAGCCCGCCGTCGACCAGGCCGGGTTCGAAGGCTGGAAACAGGGCTTCCTCGCCCGCCACGGCGGCGACCGTCGGGCGGCCTATGAACGCGAGCTGGCCGGACTGACCCCCGACCCGTCGGTCATTCGCCTCGATCGCAATCAACCCGAGTTCAGCCGGCCCGCCGGCGCCTATGTCCAGAACGCCGTCACCGCGACGCGCATCGCCCAGGCCCGCCAGCGCACCGACCGCGTGCCGTGGTCGGTGGTCCAGCGGTATGGCGTCCCGTCGGAGATCCTCGTCGCCGTCTGGGCCCAGGAATCGGCCTTCGGTCAGGTTCAGGGCGACCACGACGTGATCCGCTCGCTGGCCACGCTCGCCTTCGACGGTCGCCGGCGCGACTGGGCCGAGGCGCAGCTGAAGGACGCGCTGGACATCGTCGTCGACGGCCGCCGCTCCCGCGCCGGGCTGAAGGGCAGCTGGGCCGGGGCCATGGGTCAGACCCAATTCATGCCCGACAACTATCTGCGGCTGGGCGTCGACCAGAACGGGGACGGCAAGGTCGACATCTGGGGCACCGACGCCGACGCCCTCGCCTCCGCGGCCAATCTGCTCGCCCAGGCGGGATGGAAACGCGGCCAGACGTGGGGCTATGAGGTCAAGCTGCCCTCGAACTTCAACTACGCGGAGGCGGAAGGGCCGCGCCACCCGTGGTCGTACTGGGCGGCCAAGGGGGTGGCCCTGGCCAACGGCGGCGCGCCCAACGAAGCCGAGGCCCGGGAAGAGGCGAGCATTCTCCTGCCCCAGGGCGCGCGGGGTCCGGCCTTCCTCGCCCTGCCCAACCACTACGTCATCCGCCGCTACAACAACTCGGTCAGCTACGCCCTCGCCATCGGCCTGACCGCCGACGGAATCCAGGGACGGCCGGGGCTGACGGCGACCTGGCCCGACGACGCCCCCCTGTCACGCGACCAGAGGATCGGCGCGCAACGCGCCCTGACCGCCCTCGGCTTCGACACCCAGGGCGTCGACGGCGTCATCGGGGCCAACACGCGGGCGGCGCTGCGTCGCTGGCAGGTGGCCAATGGCCGTCTGGCGGACGGCTATCTGACGGCGGACCTGGCTGACGAATTGATACGCCGGGCCGGCTGAGGCCGCCGCGGGGTCAGGCTGCTTGTGCGGCGCCGGGTCCCGAGCCGGCGCCCGGACTGGCGAGTCCCTGCATGATCATCTTGTTGATGTCGATGAGGGCCTCGAAGTCGTCCTCGCCGCGCATGACAGCCGACGAGTGCCGGCTGACGAACAGGCTGATCGAGATGATCTGCGCCCGCAGCGACTTGTCCATGGCGTTGTCGGGGCTGGCGCAGTCGGTGGCCAGCGTCGACCACAGGCGGCGGTTCCAGTCCAGCGCGTCGATGCGGGTGGCGATGTCGGAGGGATCCACGGTCGAGGCGTGCATCAGCGCCCGGGTCACCTGCCCGAACAGCCGGTACTCCATCTCGCGGGGGTTTTCAGCCCGCGTGGCTGCGGTCTTGTACGCCTGAAGCGACATTCGCCAGACCTTCCTCGTAATCCACCAACTTCCGGGCCGCCATCAGCGCCTTGTAGTATTCCCGCGCCATCACGTACCGCGATGCGGCCACGCAGTCGGCCAGCACCTGCGGGTTGCGCGTCGCCCCCATGAACTCGGTCAGGCGCAGGGCGAATTCGTCGTACACCTTCGGCGCCGCCGTCTCGTCCAGGTACATCATCATCACGGGGAAGTAGACGCGTTTCGCCGGCGAGTTCACGTCCTCCGGCTGCATGATGTCCTTCTCGCGGAGGACGCTCGCCTTGTTCTGCAGGATCAACACGCCGCGCCGGTCGCCATTCTGGACGACGGCCCCGTTGAGAACGAATTTCTCGCCGGGCTTGAGCGACAGCTTCAGCGGCATGCGGGGCGACTCCTGAACAGGCGCACGGCGACGTTAGGAAGCCGGGGACGAACGCAAGTTAAACAGTCGTGGTTAACCATGTATTGTTTCGGGGCGCGGTTAGGTGGGTCGTCACAGCCCGAGTCGCCCATGTCCGCCCAGCTCGCCCTCGCCTCTGATGAAATCGCCCACGCGCCGGCGCCCGCGCTGCAGAGCGTGGCTGGCGACGCCGCCTCGCCAGAGGCCCTCCGGCGATTGTCGCACTCCCTGGCTGCGGACCGGGGCAAGTCGATCAAGTCGAAGAGGAAGGCGCTTGAGCTGCTGAAAGCGGCGCTCGCCGCCATTCGGGTGAATGATTACGACCGTGGCGCCCAGCGGGCGATCGCCGCCCTGCGGATCGACGAAACCAGCGGCCTGGCCTGGCACGTCCTCGCGATATGCCAGGAGAAGGCCAACCGTTTCGGCCCGGCCATCCAGGCCTACGAAGCAGCGCTGAAGCTGCTGCCTGACCATTCCGACATCGCCCACGATCTCGGCCGGCTCGCGCAGCGGCTGGGCTATCTCGAGATCGCCGAGAAGCTGCTGCTGAAGTTCCTTGCGGCCAACCCCGGACATATCGAGGCCACCAACAACCTCGCCTGCGTGATGCGCGACCAGCGGCGCTACGGCGACGCCATCGAGACCCTGCGGGCGATGCTGCAGATCGAGCCGGGGAGCCCGGTCCTGTGGAACAGCCTCGGAACGGTCCTGAGCGACGAGGGTCGGCCCGCGGAGGCGCTAACCTTTTTCGAGGAGGCCCTCCGGCTTGACCCCGGCTTCTCCAAGGCGCGCTACAACCGCGCCAACGTGCGCCGACCGCTCGGCGACGTGGCAGGGGCGCTGGAGGATCTGGAAGCCGCCCTTCCCGGGGCGGAGGGCCCCTATGAAGTGGCTATGATGCACATGGCCCGGGCCCTGATGCTGATGGGGGAAGGCCGCGTTCCGGAGGGTTTCGAGGCCTATGAGGTGCGGTTCGACCCCCACCTCCCCGAGGCGCTGCGGGTCGCGGTCCCGGCGCCGCGCTGGAATCCGGCTGAAGTCGACATCCGCGGGCGCCGCCTGCTGGTCGTCGGGGAACAGGGCATCGCCGACGAACTGATCTTCGCCAACTGCCTGGCCGACGTCATCGAGGCGGTCGGCCCGGAAGGAAAGGTCTTCGTCGCCGTCGAGAAGCGAATGGTCGGGCTGTTCCAGCGCAGTTTCCCCCATGCGGTGACAGGTGCGCACAAGGCCGTGCGGCTGGAGGGGCGGCTGACCCGCTATGTTCCCTTCATCGAGGACCTGCCTGAGGGCGACGGCCCCGATTGCTGGATACCGATGGGCAGCCTGATGGCGGCCTACCGGCCGTCGGTCGACTCGTTTCCGCAGCACAGCGGTTTTATCCGCCCCGACCCCGATCGGGTGGCGCATTGGAAGCGCGAGCTCGACGGCCTTGGGCCGGGCCTGAAGATCGGCCTGCACTGGAAGAGCCTGGTGATGACCGGAGCCCGCGCCGCCTACTTCGCCTCCAGCTTCCAGCGCTGGGAGCCGATCCTGCGCACCCCCGGCTGCCTGATGGTCAACCTCCAGTGCGGCGACGTGAGGGACGACCTCGCCGCCGCCGAGGCCGCCGGGGTGCGCATCTGGACGCCGCCGATCGATCTGAAGGACGATCTGGAGGACGTCGCCGCCCTGTCCGTCGCCTGCGACCTGGTGATCGGACCGGGCATCGCCGGGACCAACATCGCGGCCGCCAGCGGCGCCCGCACCTGGCTGGTGGCGGCTCCGGACGACTGGCACCTGATGAAGACCGACCGCTACGTCTTCTATCCGGACGCCCGCATCTTCGTGCGCGGGGCGGTGGACGGCTGGCCCGGCGTCATCGACGAGATGCGCGCGACCTTGGACCGGGTCGTCGAGCAGGGCTGGAACGCCGCCTGACGCCGCGGCGTTGATCCTTCGAGAATGGAGGACGCCATGCCCGAACTCGACCCCTACGCTGACGACCAGGAACAGTCGGAAGTCTTTGACGAAACCCACATCGACGACGAGGGCGACGGCGATATCCTGCTGGACGAGGCCGACCCGGTCCTGGACGTCACCCAGGCCGAGGGCGACGCCGACGAGGACGAGGCCGACGAAGACGCGCTCGATGACCTCGACGACGAGCTCGGCGCCTCGGGCGTCGAGGCCGAGGCGGACGCCCTGCTGGGGGTCGACGGCGAGCGGCTGACCGAGATCGACGGCGAGAGCGCCGGCCTGCAGGGGCGCGACGAGGTCGAACTGGTCTATTCCGGCCTGATGCGCAACTCGAAGGGGGCCCAGGCCAGCGCCGCCCACTGGGAGGCCAAGCGGCTGTCCGACGACGACATTTCGGATCTGGGCTACGGCCCGGACGCCGACGAAGACCACCCCTCGAGCTGAGGAGCCGACCCATGACCACCCTCCCCCACGGCCACAACCCGGACCATCAGCAGGCCCCCGCCGACGACGTGCCCTACGCGAAAAAAGCCGAGCGCGAAGCCGGCAAGCCGGACC
>JAEYUE010000074.1 GCA_023433655.1 Pseudomonadota bacterium
GGTCCAGCCCGGCCCAGCCGCGCGACAGGATCGCCCGGCGGCCGTGGCGGCGGATGGCCTCGACCACGGCGCGGCCGGCCGCCTTCAGCGTCTCCATCGGCATGCTGCCGAAGCCGATGTAGACGGGCGGCTCGCCGGCCTCGAGGAAGGCCTCGACTTCCAGCGGCAGCGGGCGATCGTCGGGCAAACGCCAGGCGCCGGTCTGGACCGGGTCGATCAGGTCGCCGCCCGGCCACGGGGCGATCACGGGGTCCGCGGCCAGCAGGGGGCGGCGCGTGAAGACGTGGTCGCGGACGTGCCGGGGGACCGGCAGGCCAAGAGCGGCGCGGCAGCGGTTCACCGCCTCGCCGAACAGGGCGTCCATGGCCTGGTCGTTGAACGCCCACAGCGCGCGGTTGTCGGTCACGTCCGGGGGGGTGGGATGGCCCGGGTACGACAGCGGAGGATGATGCGGCGAGGGGAGGATGACCGGGCAGAAGCTGACCCAGGCGAAGGGCAGGCCCCGGCTCTCGGCCACGGCCTGGGCGGCGGCGACGGAAGGGAAGAGACCGGTCGCCACGATCAGATCGCAACCAGCGGCGGCCTCCGAGATCGCCTCGTGCTGGCCCCGGATCAGCGCGGCCGCGGTCTGGGGAAGCTTCCATTGCGAGCGCCGCGCCAGGTCGACGAAGGCCCGCACCGGCATGAAGGCCGGGGCCAGCGGAACCTCGATGCGATCGAGCAGGCGGAGGAATTCCGGGTCGGCCGGGGCGCTGACGGTGGCCTTCGCCCCGAGGCCGCGCAGGGCCACGGCGAGGGCGGCCATGGGCTCGACGTCGCCGCGCGAGCCGAAGGTCGACAACAGGATGTTCATGGGTGGCCCTCCGTCCGTTTCGAGGGCCCGACAACCTGCGCATAATTCGCGGCGCGGCAATTCTTGAACTCAGATCATTTGCGCCCATTTCCAGTCCGGCCCCGGATGAGACGCGGTTCTCCGACGGCCGATCCCCTCGCATTGAAGTCGGCCGAAGGCCTGTTAAGCAGGCGGCGGACCCTGCACGGGAGGCGACCATGCTGAGGCGTTCGTTGCTGTTGTCGGTTCCGGGCCTGCTGCTGGCCACGACGGTCCGGGGGCAGACGGCCGGCGGCCGCGTGCGGGCCCGCGAGATCGGCCTGGCTCCCGGGGTGCTGACGCCGGGGCCGCTGAACGCCATCACAGACGTGGCCGGGGTGCGCGTCGGGCAGGTGACCCTGATCGAGGGGGCGAGCGTCCGCACCGGAGTCACCGCCATCCTGCCCCACGGCGGCAACCTCTTCCAGGACCGGGTCCCGGCCGGCCTGGCGGTGGGCAACGGCTTCGGCAAGCTGGCCGGGGCGACGCAGATCGTCGAGCTGGGCGAGATCGAGACGCCGGTCGTCCTGACCAACACCCTGGCGGTTTCGACGGCCGTCGAGGCGGTGATCGGCTGGACGCTTGAGCAGCCGGGCAACGAGGACGTGCGCTCGGTCAATGCGGTCGTGGGCGAGACCAACGACGGGCGGCTGAACGACATCCGCTCGCGCCCGGTGACCGTCGCGCATGTGCGCGAGGCCATCGCCCGGGCCGGCGGCGGGCCGGTGGCGGAGGGCAGCGTGGGGGCCGGGACCGGCACGGTCGCCTTCGGCTGGAAGGGCGGCGTCGGGACCAGTTCGCGGGTCCTGCCGGCGCGGCTGGGCGGCCATGCCGTCGGCGTGCTGGTGCAGAGCAACTATGGCGGCGTGCTGAGCATGGGCGGGGCGCCGGTCGGGCGCGCCCTGGGCCGCTATCACCTGCAGGAGTTCGTCGAGGACCGCAGCGCGGACGGGTCGATCATGATCGTCGTCGCCACCGACGCCCCGCTGTCGGACCGCAACCTGGAGCGTCTGGCGCGGCGGGCCATGTTCGGGGTGGCGCGGACGGGATCGACCTTTTCGAACGGGTCGGGGGACTATGCGATCGCCTTCTCGACGGCGGAGGCGGTGCGCCGGACCCCGGAGCGCCGGGCCTGGGTCACGGCCTATGAGGAGGTGGGCAACGACGCCGTTTCGCCCCTGTTCGCCGCCGTCATCGAGGCGGCCGAGGAGGCCATCTACAACTCGCTGCTGATGGCGACGACGGTGGAGAGCGCCGACCCGGCGACCGGGCGGCCGGTGACGGTCGAGGCCATCGACATCGCGGCGGTGCGGCGGGTGCTGGCGGCGCACGGGGCCGGCGGCTGAGGCGCCGGCTCCGCCGCGGGGCGGAGCCGGGCTTCGGCGTCAGTGCATGCGGTGCTTGAGGGCGCTGATGGTGTCGTGGTCGGCCTTGACCTCGGCGTAGGCCGTGGTGACCAGCTGGCGGGCCGGTTCGGGCAGGTCGGTGTCCTGCGCGGCCTTCTCGAACTTGGCCTTGATGACGTCCTCGCCGCGCTCGACCTCGTCGATGACGCCCTTGTCGTCGCGGCCCATCAGGTCGCCCCGCATCTCGGCGAACTTGTTGTGGATGCGGCCGAGCAGCGACTGGTCGTCCTCGGGCTCGCCGCCGAAGCTGCGGACCTCCTGCTGCAGGCGGCGGCACAGCTCCTCGCGCTTGCCGGCGCGCTCGCTGAACAGGGTCTTGAACTCCGGATTGTCGGCGCCCTCGGCGGCGTTGCGGTAGCCGTGGGCGCTGTCCATGGTGGTCTCGATCAGGCTGTTCAGGACCTTTACGGCGCGGTCGTCGTGGGTGTGCATGCAATGCTCTCCTTGGAGGGGGAGCCGCCTTAACCGGCGTGGGGCGGGCGCCGTTCCCGCGTCTCGCCTCACGATTGCGGGAAGGCGCGACCGATTTCAGCGACTGCTCAGAGTTCGCTCATGCGCCTCAGGGCCGGCCGAGGCACGGTGACGGCGTCGATATCGGCGGAGCGAGCGAGGCGATGATGAACCGGGATGGAACGATGGACGGTGGACGGGACGCGCGGCTGACGCCGGTGTTGCGGGCGGTGGTCTGGGGCGGGGCGGCCATCGCCTGGCTGATCCCGCTGGCCGCGTGGTGGTGGGCGGACCTGCCGTGGACGGCGTTCGACTTCATGGTCTGGGGGGCGATGCTGCTGGTCGCCGCGGGCGTGTGCGAGGTCGGGCTGAGACTGTCGGGCAGCCTGGCCTACCGGGCCGGGGTGGTGGTGGCCGCGGGGACCGCCTTCCTGATCACCTGGTCGAACCTGGCGGTGGGGATCATCGGCGACGAGGGTGATCCGCTGAACCAGATCTTCTTCGGGGTGATCGCCATCGCCCTGATCGGGTCGTTCCTGGTCCGCTTCCGGTCGAAAGGGATGGCGCGGGTCATGGCGGCGACGGCGGCGGCGCAGTTCGGCACGGCCTTCGTGGCTCTGGCGCACGAGCAGATCGTCTTCGCCATCGTCGGCGTGTTTTCGATGGGCTGGCTGCTGTCGGCGTGGCTGTTCCGCGAGGCGGCGCGGGGAGAGGTGCGGGCCGACTGACCGGCCCCTCCACCGCCTGGCCGCTGTGCGCCGCCCTCGGGTCGCGATCCCCCTCCCCAGCGCTGCGCGATGGGGAGGAGACGCGGTTCAGAGGTTCAGCAGCGCCGGGTCGCCGCCCTGGGCGGCGATGTTGTTGCTGATGGCCTTTTCGGAGGCGTAGCGGATCAGGCTGTTGGGCCCGCCGGCCTTGGGACCGGTGCCGCTGAGGCCCTCGCCGCCGAACGGCTGGACGCCGACGACCGCGCCGGTGATCGAGCGGTTGATGTAGACGTTGCCGGCCGGCACCAGGCGGATGACCTTGGCCGCAAAGGCCTCGATCCGGCTGTGCACGCCCAGGGTCAGGCCGTAGCCGCGCGAGGCCAGCTTCTCGGCGACCTTCTGCAGATCCTTCGGATCGTAGCGGTAGATGTGCAGGATCGGGCCGAAGACCTCCTTCTCGAGGAAGTCCGGGGTCGGAATCTCGGCGATGGTCGGCGCGAAATACTCGCCCGGGCCGGCGCCGGTGTTGGCGCTGGGCGCCAGTTCGGCGCGGGCGATGACCTTCGCCTCCGTCTCCAGACGGGCGAGGTGGGCTTCCAGGGCCTGGCGCGACTCGGCGTCGATGACCGGGCCGATGTCGGTCGAGGGATCGGCGGGGTCGCCGACGACCTGGGCGGCGAGGGCGCCCTTCAGCCCCTCGATCAGGACCTCGGCCGAGTCCTTCGGGACATAGAGGACGCGCAGGGCCGAGCAGCGCTGGCCGGCGCTGCCGAAGGCCGACAGGACGACGTCGTCCAGCACCTGTTCGCGCAGGGCGGTGGTGTCGACGAACATGGCGTTGAGGCCGCCGGTCT
>JAEYUE010000146.1 GCA_023433655.1 Pseudomonadota bacterium
GTCGGGTTGAACCACTTGACCGTGCCGGTCGCCATTGTGCGTCTCCGTAAACGCGCTTTTCCAGGCAGGCGCCCCTGCGGGGTCGCCCGTCAGCCCATCTGGACAAGCTCGTTCAGGCGAAGGAGCGACGCACGGGGGTGGAAGCCGCGCCAAATCCGGACTGCGCGGTATTTCTCTCGCGCAAACCGGAGCCGGTCAACCGCAAACCGATTCGCCCCCGCCGCGAACAGGGTTATCCGCGTTCAGGCGCACAGCCCGCGATCGGCCCCGTCGAGGTGCAGGTGGTCGCCGTGCGCGGCGTTGTAGTCTGGCGTCAGCACGGTCGAGAATACGCGGCAGGCCCCGTCCCGGATGCGTCTGAGGAAGGTCCGGCCTGCCTCGCCGCCGCGCCCCTCGCCCATCCAGTCGCCGGCCACGGACACCGTCCGCCCGTCCTCGAGCGTCACCCCGGCGATGTCCAGCGCATTGGCCCGGGCGTGCTCCGAGGGCCGCACCGTCTCCTCCGTCCGGCCGTAGAGCCGCCGGCAGGAATAGGAGCCGTAGTTCTCGACGCGCGCGACGCGGGAGCCGAACGTCCGCTCAGCCGCCGGCTGCAACACCTGGCGGTCCCAGATGACGTAGCGCACCGCCAGCGGGCACTGCATGACCAGGCCTCCCGGCGCCAGCGGGGTGACCGCCCCGCCGGTGATGCGAACCGCGCCGCGAACCACGCAGAAGCCGCCGTCGTCGCGGTCATCGGCCCGCTCGACCTGGACGCCCGCCTCGCGCAGCACCTGCATGCAGGCGTCGGTCACGGCCGTGACCTCCTCTGGCGCGGCGGTGCGGGCCAGTTCGAAGTCGGCCACCTTCGAAGCCGTCGCTCGCCCGATGGGATGGCTGAGATCGAGCGGCTTCCACGGCAGGTCCTGATGCGGCGCGAAGGCGTTGAGCAGGGCGAAGGCCGCGCACAGGCCAAGGCCGGCCTCCCACAGCAGGTTCCAGAAGTCGGCGAGGTCGCGGTCCATCCGGGGACAGGCTTACCCGCCCCGTCCGCCGGGGCCAACCTGCGGCCGGTCAGGCGGTCGCGATCGGGACCAGACGCTGCAACAGGGTCTGGCAGGCCGCGCGGCCTGCAGCGCCTTCGTTGGACACGGCGACGAGGGCGAGACCCCGCTCCGGCGCGACCATCGCGCTGCAGTGCCACATGGTGTTGGAGCCGTCATGGCCGAGCACCGGGCCCGGGCCGCTGACGCCGCCCCACGGCTGCTGGCGCACGCCCCATCCGCAGGCATAGGCGGGCGGCGACAGGTCCGGCGGCGGCGTGGTCAGGCGCCGAAGGCTGTCGGCGCCCAGCCAGTCGGGCCTTGCGCCCATCATGGCGGCGAGGAAGCGGCCGTAGTCGTCCAGGCCCATGTGCGCGGTGCCAGCCGGGCCGAGGGCCTTGGGGTTGTCGGCGCCCGGATGGTCGGGGGCCATGGCCACTTTCTGACCGCCCACGTCCCGGTGACCCCAGGCGTTGTCGGCGGAGCCGTCGGCCGCCAGCGGCGGGCCGAAGCCGGCGCTTTCCATACCCAGCGGGGCGAACAGTTCGGCCCGCAGGACCTCCTCCCACGCCGCGCCGGCGATCCGCTCGATGGCGGCCCCGACCAGCACATAGTTGGCGTTGCCGTAGGCGAACTGGCCGGGCGTCCCGGGGCGTGGCGCCGCGAGCGCGGCAGCGACGATGGCCTTGCGCTGTTCCGGCAGGGTCCGGGGATCGGCGCGGGCCGACATCAGCCACGCCGGGCCCATCACCGCCGCGTCCACGAGCCCGGCGCGGTGGCGCATGAAGTCATCGATGGTGGCGCCGGCCCAGGCCGGGTCGACCGTCAGATCCGGGAAGGCCTCGGCCAAGGGCATGGCCCAGCGCGCCCGCCCCTGTTCGACCAGCCGCGCGAACACCGCCGCCGTCATCGCCTTGGTGTTGGAGCCGAGGTGCCAGCGGTCGCCGGGCCCGACAGGATCGGCCTGGCCGGCGCGGCGGAGGCCGCGCGCGCCCGACCAGATCACGCCCTCGCGGCCGACCACGGCCGCGGCGAGCGCCACCGGACCGGCCGCCGCGAAGACCTCGGTCAGGAGGGCCGCGGCCGGGTCGGCCTGGCGGGCGAAGGCGGGTCGGGACGCGCCCGCTGCGGCGGGCGCGAGGGCGAGGGCGGTCAGCAGGCCGCGGCGGTTCAGGATCATGACAGGCTCCCCCGATCGATGGCTCATCCTAGGCGACCTCGCCCCGGCGGCGCACGTGAACTCCACGACAGCCGCGCGACGGCTTTCGGGCCGATCTGAAACGGAGCTGAAACCCGGCTGAAATCCGGTCGGGCCGTCAGAAGCCGAGTTCGGCCCGCAGGTCCGCCGCGGTCACGCCTTCGGATCTCATTTGCGCCACGGTGACCGAGCCGTCGCGCTTGGCGAACCGTCGTCCATCCGGGCCGGTCAGCAGGCGGTGATGGCGGTAGACCGGCGTCGGCCAACCCATCAGCGCCTGCAGCAACACCTGGATGTGCGTCGCCTCGAACAGGTCCTCGCCGCGGAGGACATGGCTGACCCCCTGCAGGGCGTCGTCGTGCGTCACCGCCACGTGATAGGCGGCCCCGGCGTCCTTGCGGGCCACCACCACGTCCCCCGCCGTCTCCGGCCGCGCCCGGATGCGGCCGTGCTCGCCCCCCGGGCCCCGGCCCTCCTCGACGAACGACAGCGCCTCCCACGCCGCTCCGCCCAGGTGCTCGCGGGCCCGGTCGAGCGACAGCCGCCACGCGAAGGGCCGACCCGCGGCCAGCAGGGCCGCCTCCTCGTCGGCGGCATGGGGGCCGGGGCGCACGGCTTCCGTCGGGCCGTGCGGGGCGTCGCCGATGGCGTCGATGATCTCCTTGCGGGTGCGGAAGCAGCGGTAGAGCAGGCCGCGCGCCTCCAGCGATCCCACCGCCCGGGCGTAGTCGTCCAGATGCTCCGACTGGCGCCGCACCGGCGTTTCCCAGTCGAGGCCCAGCCACGCCAGGTCCTCGAGAATCCCCGCCTCGAATTCCGGCCGACAGCGGGTCGGGTCAATGTCCTCGATGCGCAGCACGAAGCGCCCGCCCGTCTCCCTTCCGGCGCGCCAGGCCGTCAGGGCCGAAAACGCGTGCCCCTTGTGCAGGCGTCCGGTCGGCGAGGGTGCGAAGCGGGTCACGAACATGGCGGCACGATAGCGGGAAGCGGACCTGATCGCAGCCGGTCGCTTGCGGGGACCTCGGCCCTCGTTAGGGTCGCCGCATGCAGACACCCTACTGGCATGACGACATGGCGGCGGCGCGCCTCGCCCTGCTGGACCTCGACCCCGCGTTCGCTCGCGCCCACGCGCAGACGCCGGTGTTCGACTGGCGGAGGCGGACCGGGGGCTTCGAGGGCCTGTTCCACATGATCGTCGACCAGCAGGTCTCGCTGGCCTCCGCGGCCGCCATCTGGGCGCGGGTCGAGGCGGGGTTGGGCGGCGAGGTGACGGCCGAACGCGTGCTGGCCACGGAGATCGAGGACCTGCGCAGTTTCGGCCTGTCGATCCAGAAGGCGACCTACGGCCACGAGATCGCCCGCGCCCAGGTCGAGGGCCGCATCGATCTGGAGCGTCTCGACACCCTGCCGGACGAGGAGGCCATCGCCCGCCTGACCGCCATCAAGGGGGTCGGAAAGTGGACGGCCGAGACCTTCCTGATGTTCTGCGAGGGCCGCCGCGACGTGTTTCCTGCCGGTGATATCGCCCTGCAGGAGGCGATCCGCTGGCTGGACGGCGCCGACCGTCGACCCGCGGAGAAGGCGGCCTACGCCCGCGCCGAGCGCTGGCGTCCGCATCGCAGCGTTGCGGCGCATCTGCTCTGGGGGTGGTATGGAGCGGTCAAGCGCGGAGAGGCCGCGCCGGAGGCCACCAACCGTGATCGACCCGCCGACGCTGGACGCCCTGTCTGAGCCGATCCTGCCGACCCTGTACGTGCTGGACTTCGCTGGGGTCGCGGTGTTCGGGGCGACGGGCGCCCTGGCGGCCGCGCGCGAGAAGCATGATCTGGTGACGTTGGCTTTCTTCGCCGCCATCACCGGCGTCGGCGGCGGCACCCTGCGAGACCTCCTGATCGATGCGCCGGTCTTCTGGGTGCAGGATTGGCGCTATATCGGCATCTGTCTGGCGGCCGCGCTGATGGTCTGGTTCATGGGGCAGAGGGCGTGGCGGTTCCGCGCCCTGCTCTGGCTCGACGCCGTCGGCCTGGCCGCCTATGGCGTGCTGGGGGCGGCCAAGACGGAGGCGGTCGGCGCGGCCCCGCTGCTGTGCATCGTCATGGGCGCCCTGACGGCCTGCTTCGGCGGCGTGGTGCGTGACCTGCTCGCCGGGCAGCCCTCGATCCTGCTGCGCCGCGAGATCACGGTGACGGCGGCCTTGGTGGCCGCCACGGCCTATGTCGCCCTGAAGGCGTTCGGCCTGTCCAACCTTGGCGCCGCCTTCATCGCCGTGCCCTGCGGCTTCGCCCTCCGCGCCGGCGCCCTGATCTGGGGCTGGAGTCTGCCGTCCTTCCCCGGGGGCGCGGCCCGCGGTTGAGTTCGCGAAACCGTCGCCGGCCCGTCATCGCCAAGCTGTCGAATCAGGCGTAGGCTTCGTCCATAGCCCCGGAAGGAGACGTGTCTTCAGTCTGGTTGCGTCGACAGATTTCGTGCGCAGGGCGGTGGACTGATGCAGGTCCTCAGCCGTCCCCCGTCCGGTTGGCCGGCGCTGGTGCTCAACGCCGATTTTCGCCCGCTGTCCTACTATCCGCTGTCGATCTGGCCGTGGGAGGAGGTGGTCAAGGCGGTCTACCAGGATCGCGTCGACGTCGTCTCGACCTATGACAAGGTGGTGCGCAGCCCGTCGATGGAGATCGTGCTGCCCAGCGTCATCGCCCTGAAGAACTACGTCGACCAGGACCGCCAGCCGGCCTTCACCCGCTTCAACGTCTTTCTCCGCGACGGCTTCGCCTGCCAGTACTGCAATGCGACGACCGAGTTGACCTTCGATCATGTGGTGCCGCGCAGTCGGGGCGGCCGCACGACCTGGGAGAACATCGTCGCCGCCTGCAGCCCCTGCAACCTGAAGAAAGGCGGGCGCACGCCGGAGCAGGCCGGCATGCCGATGCGCCGCGCCCCGCACCGGCCCAGCGCCTGGCAGCTGCAGGAGTTCGGACGCCGTTTTCCGCCGCACTTCCTGCACCAGAGCTGGCTGGACTACCTTTACTGGGACATCGAACTGGAGCCCTGACCGCTGATCGTCACCCGCCCGCGGGGGCGCCCGGGACGGGCGGGTTGCCTGGCCTCACGCGGGATCCGACGTGCCGGAGCGGCGATGGGTTTCGCAGCCGCCGAGGCGGTTCCCATGAGCGGCGGTGGCCACCCCGCTACCAGTGGTTATTTGCAGTCTAACCGTCTCGCGTTATAGTTCCCTCCAGCCGCTGACGAGGCGGATCGGGCGTCGAGCCGATCCGGGACACCCGTGATACGGGAACCGATCATGTCCTGGAGGGTTAGCCACCCGAGTTTATCGGGAGAGAGAGACCATGAAGAAGACGCTTGCCGCCATCACCGCCGGATGTCTGCTGGTTGCCGGTCAGGCCGCCGCCACCACCCAGGGCGTGGCCCGGGTTGGCGACCGCGTCGGCGCCAAGGCTGACGCTTCCAGCGAGTTCGCCGGCATCCCCGTCATCGGGCTTCTGGCCATCGCCGGCGTGATCGCGGCCGCAGTCGTGGTCGTGTCGGACGACGCTTCCGAGAGCGACTGAGTCCGACTCATCCTTGCGGATGAAGGGGGCGGGCGCAGGCCCGCCCCCTGACGTTTGCCTGCCGCCCGGGGTTCAGTCCGAGCCCCCGGCCGCCTTCCACGCCTCGATATACTCGAGCCGGCGCAGCACCTTGTTCTCCGGGTCGATCAGCACGTGGGCGCCCGCGGGGACCGCGACGCGTCCCCTTCCGCCTGTCATCGGCACGGTCTGCAGCCGTCCGTCGACCTCGACCTCGACCGGCATGGGGAAGGCGGCGCCGTCGCCGGTGACCCATTCCAGTTTCAGCTCGCCGCCTTCCCGCATCTGACGCAGGTCGGGCAGGGCGGCCTGGTACAGATAGCCGCGGAAAAACCAGGTCAGATCCTGGCCGGCCTCCTCGTTGACGATGGCCAGGAACTCGTCGGTGGTGGCGTTGCGCGGGCGGAACTCGCCGGGGCGAGGCGTGGCCGTGCCGTAGACCAGCCGGGTCACCGAGGTGAAGAAGGCCTCGTCCCCGATCAGCATGCGCAGGCTGTGCGCGATCAGCGAACCCTTGTTGTAGATATCCAGGCCCGGGCCGGTGTCGCCCTGGTAGACCTCGTCCTCGGACTTTTCCTCGCCCGAGACGACGGGGAATTTGTTGATCAGCCCGCGGCGCTGGTTCAGCAGATCGGCCTGCATCAGCTGCTCGCCGTGCAGCCAGCGCAGATAGAGCGGCTGCATGTAGCTGCCCAGTCCCTCGTGCAGCCACATGTCGTCCGAGTTGCGGTTGGTCATCTGGTTGCCGAACCACTCGTGCGCCAGTTCGTGGTGCAGCAGCCAGTCGTAGCCCTTGCCGTCCAGCTTGTAGCCGTTGCCGTAGGCGTTGATGGTCTGGTGCTCCATGCCCAGGTGCGGGGTCTCGACCACCCCCATCTTCTCGTCGCCGAAGGGGAAGGGGCCGACCGTCGCCTCGTAGAAGTCCATCATCGGCGCGAACTGCTCGAACAGGCCCTGCACCTTGGCCGGGTCGTCGGTGCGCAGGTGCCAGTAGGACATCGGAATCACATTGCCGAAGCGGCTGCGGTAGTCGGCGCGGACCTCCTCGTACGGCCCGATGTTCAGGGCGATGGCGTAGGTGTTGGGGTTGGCCGCCGACCAGTTCCAGGTCGTCCAGCCGTCGCCGTGGTCGACCGTGCCGAGGAATTTGCCATTGGTCGGCGCCGACAGGTTCGACGGCACGGTGATGTGCAGATCCACCCGGCCCGGCTCCGCCAGCGGGTGGTCGATGCACGGCCAGAAGATGTCGCAGCCCTCGGGCTGCACCGCCGTGGCGATCCACGGCTCGCCCGACGGCGCCGTGGCCCACACGAAACCGCCGTTCCAGGGGGCCATGGGCGCCACGCGCGGCTGGCCGGCGTAGACGATGCGCAGTTGCGCCGTCTCGCCGGCGGCCAGGGGCTCGGCCAGTTCCACCGTCATGCGGCCTTCCGGATTGGACCAGCGGCCGGCGGGAACGGCGGCGCCGTCGACCGAAACCTCCGAGACGGTCAGCAGGGTGTCGAGCTCGACGACCAGCCGCTCCAGCGGGGCGACGGCCGTGAAATCGAGCACGGCGACCGCGTCGATGGCCTTCTGGTCAGGGATGACCTTGATCGACAGGTCGGCCCTGTCGAAACGCATGGCCAGTTGCTCGGGCGTCCGCGGCTGGTCGGTGCCAAGGGTGAAGGCGGTGGATTCGCGCGCGGGCGCGGTCTGGGGCGGTTGCGGCGCCGGCTCGACCGGGCCGGGAGGTTTCGGGGCGATGGCCATGTCCGCAGGCCCGGCGGCGCAGGCGGCGACAGCGAGGATGGAGGCGCCCATCAGGGCGGCGCGACAGGCGATCAAGGACACGGAGCACTCCCGGCGGTGAGCCGGTCAACCTAAACGCGCCCGACGCCTGCGCAACCGCTAAGCCGTGAGGCCGCGCGCGCGCCGCTGCGCGCGGGTGGCCCGGCGCGCCCAGGCCTTGTCGATCTGTTCGCGCAGCCGCCCGTCGTCGGCGGCCCCATATCGCACCAGCACGGCAGGCCAGCCCTCGAAATGGGGCGTCTTGAAGTAGGTCTGCGGCTCGGTTTCCATCAGCAGGTCGATGTCCCCGTGATCCAGCGACAGGGAGACCGCGTCCGGCAGGCGGGTGTCGTTGACCAGAAGCTTGCCACGCAGCGGGCGCCGTGGACCGTCGATTCCTCGATGTCGGGCAGGGACAGGGCGTAGGCGTAGAGCTCGTCGCGGGTCACCGCGGAAACCTGCCCCGATCGCGCGCAAAGAAAAAGGCCGGTGTTCCCACCGGCCTCTTCAGGATCAGCTTGTCGCTGCGATCAGGCCGCGGCCTGTTCGGCCAGCTTGGCCTTCACCTGGCGCTTGATGCGCTGGGCGGCGACCGACAGCTGCTCGTCGCGGGCCTTGACGATGAAGGCGTCCAGGCCGCCCTTGTAGTCGAGGGTGCGCAGGGCGGCGTTGGAGATGCGCAGGCTGAAGGTCTGGCCCAGCGCTTCCGAGGCGACCTTGACGGTCTTCAGCGACGGCAGGAAGCGGCGCTTGGTCTTGATGTTCGAGTGGCTCACGCTGTGGCCGACCATCGGGCCGATACCGGTGAGTTCGCAACGACGCGACATCTGACTATTCCTTCGGAGCGGTCCAGCACGAAGCGGACGCATGAAACAGGTGCGCGCGGGAGGTCATCCCGCGCGAGAGGGGGGCCTATAGAGGAGGAGTCCCGCCGGCGTCAAGACTTGCGGCCCGTAACGGGGCCGTTCAGCCGCCGTTCAATTGCCGCCATATATCGGCTGTAGGCATGAAATCGATGTTCAGCCCCGGAACCGCCATGAAGCCGTCCGCCCTCGTCCGCGTCGCCGCCGTCGCCGCCCCGGTCATCGCCGGCGCGCTGTTCCTCGCCGCTCCGGTCGCCCCGAAAGCGGCGATGACCCCCCAGTCGAGCGGGGACACGGTCCTGCCGGGCTACTGGGAATATACGACCAGCGCCGTGGGCATCCGCGACACCGAGACCAAATGCGTCCGGCCCAGCGAGATCAACCGCTTCTTCGGCGGCCTGTCGACGCGGCGCTGGCGGTGCACCTATCCGGTCCGCCAGGTGGGCGCCGGCAACGCCCGCTTCGAGGGCACGTGTACCGACCGCAAGGGCCGGCGCGTCAACGTGCGCCTCAACGGCACCTACCAGCAGGAGAGCTTCTCCTTCCGCGGCGGCGCCCAGCTGGCGCGCGGCACCCCCTATCTGCCCGCCTCGATCACCGCGCGGCGCATCAGCGCCCAGTGCCCGGCCAACGCCGAGTATTTCTGAGGCTCACAGCGGGGCGGCGGCCGCCACCACATAGGTCTGCTGCTCGCCGTCCGGCAGGGTCAGGCTGACGTATTCGCCCGGCCTGAACCGCTCCTCGCCGAAGCGGAAGCCGACCGCGTCCGAGGCCTCTCCGGGCTCAAGGTCGATGAGCCATTGCCGGTTCTCGTAGCGCAGTCGGCCCTTGGCTTCGGTCTGGCCGTCGCTGAAGCGGCGGGCGTAGGCGCGGTCGGGCTCGGCCCGCCAGGCCGCGGCGTCCAGCCGGCCGTCCGGGCCCAGCGGCGCGACGATGTCGTAGCCCTCGCCGGGATCGCCGGCCGGGGCGTCAGGGCCGCGCGCCAGCTCCAGGCGGATATGGTAGAAGTCAGCCATCGGTCGTCCCTTTCCAGGAGCCCGTCCGGGCCCGTTTCCATTCCGGGCATTGGCAGGCACGGCGGCCCGTGAGGCAACTGGGGGTTTTCCCTTAGGAGGAGGACGGATGAAGCTGGTTCTCTCGCTCGCCACGGCGGGCCTTTTGACGCTTGGGGCCTGCGCGGCCGGCCCCGATGAGGATGCGTCCGCATCGATGGCGATGTCGCCGGTCGGGTCCGTCGCTCTCGGCGGCACGCTTGTGCGCCAGCGCTGCGCCGGCTGCCATGCCGTCGAACTGACCGGCGACAGTCCGATGAAGGCGGCGCCGCCCTTCCGCACCATGGGCCGCACCTATCCGGTGCGGGACCTGCAGGAGGCCCTCGCCGAAGGTCTGGTCACAGCCCATCCGGCCATGCCGCCGATCGAGCTCGAGGCCGACGACGTCGCCCATGTCATCGCCTACCTCGAGTCTGTTTCCGGCACGGGCGGCGGCGGACCCAATTGAAAAAGGCCCGGGATCGCTCCCGGGCCTCTCTCATTCAGCGATGCGCTTCGGTCAGGCGGCTTCGGCTTCCTCGGCCTCGGCGGCGGCGATCACGGCCTTCTTGGCGCTCAGCGACTTGCCGAGCAGCTCGACGGCGGCGTCCTTGTCGATGCGATTGGCCGCGGCGACTTCGCGAGCCATGCGATCAAGCGCCGATTCATACAGCTGGCGCTCCGAATAGGACTGCTCCGGCTGGCTGTCGGCGCGGTGCAGGTCGCGGACCACCTCGGCGATCGAGATCAGGTCGCCCGAGTTGATCTTGGCCTCGTACTCCTGGGCCCGGCGCGACCACATGGTGCGCTTGATGCGGGCGCGGCCCTTCAGGGTGGTCAGGGCCTTGGACACGACGTCGTCGGCGGCCAGCGAACGCAGGCCGGCGGTCTTGGCCTTCTTGGTCGGCACCCGCAGGGTCATTTTCTCGTGGTCGAAGGTCACGACATAGACCTCCAGCGACATGCCCGCGACTTCCTGGGTCTCGATCGCCGCCACCTTGCCGACGCCGTGCGCCGGATAGACGACCGCGTCGCCAACCTTGAACTCCAGACCGGTCTTGTTCGTCATGTCATTCCTTTCCCGGCGCAGGGCGGGCGAGACGCAAACGCAACAGACGACGGGGACTCGTCCCGCGGCGGAACCGCCGGCGCGAACTGTCAGTCGTCAAAGCGGAAACGGATCACCGAACCTCTGGCCGATCCCGCCTGCGTGGACGGGATTCTGTCGCAAACGCGGGCGGCGCGAGGATTTCGCAGACCGCCCGACCCAATGACAGTAACCTATCACAAATCTGCGGAATTTCAAAACGTCCACAGCGTCAGCGTAAGGAGGGCTGTAAAACCTCTCCCCGGGTCGCCGCCCGTCGAGCGACGCCTCAGGCTCCCTTGCCGGGTTTGGGCGAGAAATACTTCTCGAACTTGCCGGTCTCGCGCTCGAACTGCTCGGCGTCGGCGGGCGGGGTCCCCTTGACGGTGATGTTCGGCCAGACCTTGGCGTATTCGGCGTTGACCATCAGCCACTTGCCGTCCGGCTCGTCCTCGGTGTCCGGCTTGATGGCGTCGACCGGGCACTCCGGCTCGCAAACGCCGCAGTCGATGCACTCGTCCGGGGCGATGACCAGGAAGTTCTCGCCTTCGTAGAAGCAGTCGACGGGACAGACCTCCACGCAGTCCATGAACTTACATTTCACGCAGGCGTCGGTGACGATGTAGGTCATGAAGCGGAAAGCGTTCGCGCGGTTCGTGGGTTACGGGTTGCGCAGATGACGCCCGGCGCCCCGACTGTCAACTCGGTGGGCGGACGTGACGCATGCCAGGCGGACCGCTTGCGGCGAAAAGCGCGCTTCCTATCTGTATCTGATGCGATTACAGATCGCGCCCCATTCAGGAAGGAAGTCCATTCATGCGTCCCGTTTCTCCCCGAGTCATCGCCGCCGCCGCCGCGATCAGCCTGCTGACCGGAGGCGGCGTCGTCGCCCAGGCCGCCCTGACCCGGGTCCCCGCCGAGGTCCAGGCCGGCGCCTACGCCCTCGACTCCGACCACGGCAAGATCACCTGGTCGGTCGATCACCTGGGCTTCTCGACCTACAAGGGCCAGTTCGTGAACGTCGACGCCGACCTGGTGCTGGATCCGGCCAATCCGTCGGCCGCGACCCTGACCGCCGCCATTCCGCTGACCGAGGTCGATTCCAACTCCGACGGCCTCGACGCCCA
>JAEYUE010000089.1 GCA_023433655.1 Pseudomonadota bacterium
GACCAGGGCCAGGCCGGCGACAACGTCGGCGTGCTGCTGCGCGGCACCAAGCGCGAGGACGTCGAGCGCGGCCAGGTGCTGTGCAAGCCGGGCTCGATCACCCCGCACACCAAGTTCGTCGCGGAAGCCTACATCCTGACCAAGGAAGAGGGCGGGCGTCACACCCCGTTCTTCACCAACTACCGTCCGCAGTTCTACTTCCGCACCACCGACGTGACCGGCATCGTGCACCTGAAGGAAGGCGTCGAGATGATCATGCCCGGCGACAACGCCGAGCTGAACGTCGAACTGATCACCCCGATCGCCATGGAAGAGAAGCTCCGCTTCGCCATCCGCGAAGGCGGCCGCACCGTCGGCGCCGGCGTGGTCTCCAAGATCACGGAGTAACGCCACAGGCGCTATCGCTCGCGACGCGGTCGCTCGCTGCTTGAGCGCGTGACGCGAGACTGAAGACAGAACGGCCCCGGAGAGCGATCTCCGGGGCCGTTTTGTCAGGCGGCCCCAGGCCGCGAGCGACCACGTCTCGCGCCCAGGCCCGCTCAGATGAACCGCACCTCCACCCCGGGTTTCACCGAGGCGGCCAGCTGTTCGGCGTCCCAGTTTGTCAGGCGGATGCAGCCGTTGGAGGCGGTCTTGGCGATCCTCGACGGGTCGGGCGAGCCGTGGACGCCGTAGCTGTCGCGCGACAGCTCGATCCACACCGAGCCGACCGGATTGTTGGGGCCGGCCGGGACGACGACCTTGCGGTCGCCGCGGTCATAGCTGAGCTTCGCCGGGTCGTAGGTGTAGTCCGGCTCGTTGGCGACGCCCTCGACCCGCAAGGTTCCGGACGGGGCAGGGCGCTCGGTCGAGCCGATGGTGGCGGGATAGAAGGCGACCAGCGCCCCGGCCGCGTCGAAGGCGCGCAGCGACCGCTCGGTCTTGTCGACGACGATGCGGCTCACCTGCGGCAGGCGGCGGTTGTTGACGGCGGGGACGACGAGGCGCTGGCCGGGGGTGCGGAAATCGACGCCGGGATTGAGCGCCTGCAGCAGGGCCTCGGTGATGTGGAAGCGTTCGGCGAGGCGCTCGCGGGCGCTGCTGTAGTGCGCCCCGGCCGCCGCCTGGGCCGCGAGATCCTCGCCCGGCGGCGGGCTGAACGGGCCGGCGAGGTCGGCGGCGGTCAGGGTATAGGCGGCCATGACCGGCCGGGCGTCGGCGGCGACGAGGCGGCGAAGCAGCTCGTCGTCGATGGCGTCGCCGTCGAGGCCTTCGGCCTTCCGGAAGGCGGCCACGGCCTGACGGGTGTTGTCGCCGGGCAGGCCGTCGATGACGCCGGGGGAGAAGGCCGAGCGGTCGAGCAGGATCTGCAGCCGCACAAGGGCGGGGTCGGGGCGCGCCGGGGCCGCAGCGGCCCCCGCCGTTGCGCCTGCGCCCATCGGGGCGGGCGCGGTCGGCAGGGCGGTCTCGATCTGCGTCGCGGTGAAGACGGGGGCGCCGGCGCCCGCCGGCGGCGCGGCCGGGTCCCGGTCCGGGTCGGGGGCGCCGCAGGCGGCGAGGGCGAGGCAGAGGCAGGCGGTGGGGACGAGGATCAGGCGCATGTCGGTCCGGGAAGGTGGCGGGTCCGCAAGCAATCCCCGGCGCGGCCTTCGCGTTCCCGCCCGGCCGACGGGCGGGTCAGGGATTGGGCGTGCCGGTGGCGGGGTCGACCGCCGTCTCCCCGGAGTTGGAGGAGCCTTCGGACCCTTTCGGTTCCTGGGCCGGGCGGGGCGGCTCGCCGTCGCGCGGCGGACGCCGTTCCTGCTCGTATTCATTGGCGCGGCCGGGGGCGCGGTCGGGGGTCATGGCGGAGCTCCGTGGTTGAGGCGCCTGACCAACGCCCGGCCAGGCCGGCGGCTCCGCAGCTTCTCGTTCACCAAGCCTCTAAACCGTACTGCAAGGGCGGCCGCGGCAGGGTGGGGTCGGGTCAGGCCGGATCGGGGCAGGATGAACGAGGCCATGGACATCGAGATCATCCGGCCGGACGCGCTGTCGGTCGAGGATCGCGCCGTCTGGGAGGGGCTGCGCGCGCGCCAGCCCGGCCTGGACCATCCCTATTTCGATCCGCGCTACGCCATGGCCGCGGCCGGGGTTCCGGGGGCCGGCGTGGCGGTGTTCCGGCGCGGCGGCGGGGCCATGGGCTTCTTTCCCTTCCAGCGCCGCGGTCGGCTGATCCAGCCGCTGGGCGCCCCGCTCACCGACTATCACGGCGTCATCGCCGCCTCGGACGAGGGGCTGGACCCCGCCGCCGTGGCGCGCCGGCTGGGCGGGGCCCTGCGCGCCGGCGGCTGGGTGTCGCCGGCGGGCGCGGTCCCCGGCTTCACCGCCCGCACGCGGCTGGCCACCGATGTGACCGGCGGCCGCGAGGCGCTGGCGGCGCGGCTGGAGGAGCGCAGCCACCGCTTCTTCAAGAACATGCGCCGGCTGCGCCGCGGCTTCGAGCGCGAGCACGGCGAACCGGTCTTCACCTGGGACGAGCGCGATCCGGCGGTGCTGGACTGGATCGTGGCGCACAAGCGCGAACAGTACCGGCGCTCGCGTCGGCACGACGTTTTCGCCTGCGGCTGGACCGTCGACCTGCTGCGGACCCTGTTCGAGACGCGGACGCCGGACTACGGCCTGCGCCTGGCCAGCCTGCGCACCGCGGCGGGCGAACTGGCGGCGGCCGAGGCCTCGCTGGACGACGGCCGCACCCTGCACCTGTGGTTCCCGACCTACGACCCCGCCTTCGCCCGCTTCGGGGTGGGCACCCTGCTGACCCGGCTGGAGATGGAGGAGGCGGCGGGGGCCGGCTACCGGCGCGTCGACTTCGGGGCCGGCGAGGAGGGCTACAAGACCGCCCTGGCCGAACCGGACGGGGCGGTGTTCGAGGGCGTGGCCGAAGGGCCGGGCCCCGATCTGACGCGGCTGGCCGGGCGGCTGCTGGCCGGCGGACCGGCGCCGCTGAGGCGGTTCCAGCAGAGCCTCGGCCGGCGCTTCGACATCATCAACGCCTGCGAGACTCGCGCCGCCGACTGGTGGGCGGGCGCGGCCGCCGCCGCCGCCGCCGCCGCCGCGCGCAAGAGCCTGGGAGCCTCCGCATGACCGACCGCCTGATTCCGGAATTCGACGCCGCCCAGCGGGAGGCGTTCGGCCGTACGCCGATGACCTACGCCCACCGGCTGATCGAGACCGGCCTGTTCGAGGACGCGGCCCTGGCGCGGCAGCTGGAGCGGCATCCGGCCGGGCTGTTCGACATCAACATCTTCCACTACGACGCCGACGACCAGGCCCTGCTTCAGACCGGGACCAAGGGCGACCGGCCCGGCGCCGCCCTGCTGGAAGCGGCCAGGGCCGGACGGATGTGGATCCAGATGCGGCGCATCCAGGACCACTGGCCCGAGCTGGGGGAGGCGATGAAGCGGGTGTTCGCCGACCTGTCCGCCCACGTCTCGGGATTCCGGCCCGTGCAGGTGACCGGCCAGCTGATCCTGTCGGCTCCCTCGGCCAAGGTGCCGTTCCACGCCGATCCGCCGGGCGTGACCCTGTTCCACCTGCGCGGCGAGAAGCGCATCTGGATCTATCCGGTCGACGAGACGCACATGCCGGCCCGCTCGATGGAGAACATCGTGATGGAGCAGCAGACTGAGGACCTGCCCTACCGGCGCGAGATGGACGCGGCGGCCGAGGTGTTCGACCTCAAGCCCGGCATGGCCGTCGCCTGGCCGCTGCATGCGCCGCACCGGATCGAGAACCAGGGCAGTTTCAACGTCTCCCTGTCGTGCGACTACCAGACCTGGCGCTCGCGGATGACCAACGGGGCCCACTACGCCAACGGCGTGCTGCGCCGCTGGGGCGCGCCGGTGCTCCCGGCCGACCGGGCCCCGCTGGCGGCGCGGGCGGCGCTGTGGGGCGCCTCGCTGGGCCTGCGTCGGCTGGGCGTGGTGAAGACGCGGCTGGAGTCCTACGAGCGGGCCTTCGAGCTGGGCGACGCCCCGCCGCCGCCGGACAAGGGGCTGATCGCGCCGCTGGCGATGCGGTAGCGCCTTTCCTTACAAGGGCGTCATGACCTCGATTTAAAGTGACTCGGCGCGGCGGTCGCCGCACCTTCCCGGCACATTCCGGAGAGGGAGCCCCCGCCATGAAAGCCATTCTTCTGTCCGCCGCCGCCGCCGCCGCGCTCGCCGGCGCCGTCGCCAGCCCCGCTTTGGCCCAGTCCGGGCCCGAGGTCGAGATCGAGCACGCGGTGGCCCGCGTCGTGGTCATCGTCGAGGACCGCGCCGACGTCGCTGTCGAGATCGAGAAGGGATCGTCCAAGCTGCCGGACCTGCGCGTGACGCGCCGCGGCGACGACATCCGCATCGACGGCGGGCTGGGCCGGCGATTTGCGGGAATCCGCATGGGAGACGCCATCCGCAACTGCCGTTCGGGTCCGGACCGGACCCGTCCGGGCGAGGGAGCCTCTGTCGAGGTCCGCAACATCGGCCGCGTCGACCTGGCCGACGCGCCCTTGATCGTGATCCGTGCGCCGCGGGCGGTGGACATCGACGCCGGCGGCGCCGTCTACGGCTCGATCGGCCGCGGCGCCAGTTCGGTCGAATTGGGCAACGGCGGCTGCGGCGACTGGGTGGTGGCGAACACGGAGGGACCGGTCGATGTCTCCTCGAACGGCTCGGGCGACATCATGGTCGGGACCTCGCGGTCGCTGGACGCCAGTCTCGCGGGATCGGGAAACCTGACGTCGGGGGCCACGGGCCGGCTCGACGTCAGCATCGCCGGCTCGGGCGGCGCCACGGTCGCTGAAGTCGACGGCGACGCCGACATCTCCATCGCAGGCTCGGGCGAGGTCGCCATCCGCCGCGGCCGGGCGCCCAATCTCGACATCTCCATCGCGGGCTCGGGCGACATCGACTTCGGCGGCACGGCCGGGGACGTGAGCGTCTCCATCGCCGGCTCGGGCGACGTGCGCATCGCCGAGGCCACCGGCGCTGTCAGCCGCAGCGTGGTCGGCTCGGGAGACATCCGCATCGGCCGCTGACCCCCGCGCGGCCGCTGCACGGAGAGAAGGCCCGGGAGCGTGGAACCCCCCGGGCCTTCTTCATGGCCGCTTTCCAGACCGGCCAACGAAAAGCCCCGGCGGATCGCTCCGCCGGGGCTTCGTTGTGCAGACGGGCGTGACGCTTACAGGGCGCCGAGGATGCCCATGACGCCCGAACCCGGCAGGGCCGCGCCGGCGCGGTCGCGGGCCTGCAGGCCGCCGCCGAAGCTGTAGCGCAGGCCGATGTTCCAGGAGTCGACGTCGAGGTCCTCGATGTCCGAGTGGGACAGGCCGGCGGTGACCGAGAACGGCGAGGCGCCGATCTGGTACTCGGCGCCGACGCCATAGGTGACGCCGTCGACGTCGGCGTCGTCGATGGTCATCCACGACAGGCCGGCGTTCAGGCGCAGGTTGTCGGAGACGTAGAAGGCCGCGTCACCGCCGACCGACCAGACGTCCAGATCGACGTCGTCGGCGGTGGTGTAGGCCACGACGCCGGTCAGGGTCGCGCGCGACAGGTACTTCTGGGCTTCGAAGCCGGCCGTCAGGGCGGTTTCATCGGCCACGTCGGCGGCGCCGACGAAGCCGCCGAGGCGCAGGTCGGAGCCGACCAGGGTGGTCAGGTGGGCGGTTCCGACGAGGGTGGTGTCGTCGGCGTCTTCATACTCGCTGGCGTTGGCGGCGAGGGTGACGGTCCATTCGCCGAAGGCCGGCATGGCGACCACGCCGTCCACGGCCCAGACATCGGCGTCGGCGCCGAGGCCGCCCATGTCGAACTCGGAGTTGCCGTAGGTGACGCCAACCGAGCCGACCGGCCCTTCCTGGGCCAGGGCGGGGGCGGCGGCGAAGGCCGCGAGGGAGGCGGTGACGAGGAGGAGAGACTTCATTGTTTTTTCCTTGCTTGCCGCGGCCGGATTCGCCGCGGCGGACCGCCCGGCTATCAGCGGCGCAGGAACCGTGGCCATTACAAACCCGTCACAAATCCGCGGCATACGTCGGCTGTGGCGCCGCAGATACGCATTGTGGCCGACGGGTGACGGACTGGCGGAAGCTTTGCGGCGGTACCTCTCCGGAACGTCATCCCGGGCGGTAAGGCCGCGCGCCGGGCCCCGGCTGAGGCCGAGAGGGGAGCCCGCCATGCTTTCGCCGCTTGACGGAAGCGGAATCGATCTGCATAAGCCCCCACTCTTGTTGGACCGGCTGTGCACCTCGCTTGAGTTTGGGGTGCAGACGCGGTTCGCAGGAACGACCTGAGACCCTGTTCTTTGCAGTGACCCAGGACTTCAGCGGCCTTCGCGGGAAACTGCGTGGGCCGATCGTTTTTGCGGACGTGCGTACTCTGAAGGCCTCACGGCCTGAAGACTCCGGTCTTTGAAATGGTTCACAGGGACGCAGGTTCGCCTGCTTGGGAATAGCTACCGATATGGATCAAAGCATCCGCATCAGGCTCAAGGCCTTCGATCACCGCGTCCTCGACTTTTCGACGCGCGAGATCGTCAACACCGCCAAGCGCACGGGCGCGACCGTTCGCGGTCCGATCCCGCTGCCGACCCTGATCGAAAAGTTCACCGTGAACC
>JAEYUE010000094.1 GCA_023433655.1 Pseudomonadota bacterium
AGCTGAAGGCCGAGATGTTCATGGCCAGCAGGAAGCTGTCGCGGGTGGTGTTGTCGACGAAGGAGCCCTTCAGCTCGTCCTTGTTGGCGAAGGCCACCGAGTGGACGACGAAGTCGATCGTGCCGAACTCCTTCTCCAGCTCGGCGAAGGCGGCGTCCATCGAGGCGTCGTCGGTGACGTCGGCCTGGATCAGCAGCCTGGCGCCGACGCTCTCGGCCAGCGGGCGGACGCGGCGCTCCAGCCCCTCGCCGAGGTAGGTGAAGGCCAGCTCGGCGCCCTGGGCGGCCAGCTGGGAGGCGATGCCCCAGGCGATGGAGTTCGAATTGGCCACCCCCATGATCAGGCCCTTCTTGCCCTTCATCAGGTCGCCCTTGGGCATGTCCCAGCCGCTCTCGCTCGCCATGGTCAGTCTCCGTTTTTCGAGCCGGGAGGGTTAGCAGGGGCCGGAGCGGCGGGGAAGCTTTCGCGTCGCCGGGCCAGCCGCTCGAGCAGCGGCGTCGCCGTCACCCCGTGGACGATGATCGACAGCAGGATGATGAAGCCGACCACGGCCCACAGCCGCTCGCTGTTCCCGAAGTCGCCGTGGTTGATGCCGTAGGCGAGATAATAGACCGAGCCGACGCCGCGGATGCCGAGGAAGGCCAGGAGCAGGCGCTCACGCAGCGGCTGGCCCGAGCCGATCATGGCCAGCAGTCCGGCGGCGGGCCGCACGACGAAGACCACCGCCAGTCCGACCGCGGCGTCGACCCAGGTCAGGCTGGACAACAGGCCGTTGGCCAAGGCTCCGCCGAAGAGAACGAGCAGCAGCATCATCAGCAGCCGTTCGATCTGGTCGGAGAAGTCGTGCATTTCCTGGTGGAAGTCGTGGTCCCGCTCCGAGCCGCGGATCATCACGGCGCAGACGAAGACGGCGAGGAAGCCGTAGCCGTGGACGATCTCGGTGACCGAATAGGCGATCAGCGTGGCGGCCAGCGCAATCAGCCCGTCGGCCAGCTTCGACAGTCCCCGGCGGCTGCGGAACAGCAGATAGCCGAGCAATTTGCCGATCAGCATCCCGGTCCCGAGGCCGGCCAGCAGCTTCCACCCGACCTTGATGGTGAACCAGTCGATCAGTCCGCCCTGAGTCGCCAGTCCGCCGGCGGCGGCGAGGATGGCGAGGTGGACGAAGGGGAAGGCGAGGGCGTCGTTCAGCCCGGCCTCGGAGGTCAGGCCGAAGCGCACCTCGTCCTCGTCGCCGGATCGGGGCGGGCCGCACTGGACGTCGGAGGCCAGCACCGGATCCGTCGGCGCCATGCTGGCCCCGAACAGCAGGGCCATGGCCAGGCTGAAGCCGAGGCCCGCCCAGCCGAGCCAGGCGACCGCGCCGATGGTGAGGGGCATGGCGATGGCGAGCAGCCGCCAGGTGGTCGACCAGCTGCGCCAGCCGGGAACCCGGTCGATCTTCAGCCCGGCGCCCATCAGGCTGATGATGACCACCAGCTCGGTCAGCCGCTCGGTCGCCGTGTCCCAGGTGCGTGGATCCGGATCGAAGGCCAGCAAGCCGGTGCTGAACACCAGCACGCCGAGGCCGACGCACAGGATGGCCAGGGGCAGCGGCAACCGCTTCAGCCCCACGGGCGCCCACGACACCAGCAGGACCACGGCCCCCAGGCCGAGCAGGAAGAGGATGTAGGGATCGAAGGTCAGGAAGGCTCCGGCGTCAGCTTCGGTGAGTTGTCACTTCCGACGGAAGCGGTGCAGTTTGCACTAACGTCAACGGGAGCCGTTCGGATGCGCGCCGCAAGCCTTCCCGCCCTGATCGCCTGCGCCCTGGCCGGTCCGGCCCTGTCCCAGGCTCCCGACCCGCGCCCCTCGGCCGCCGTCGTCGTCGTGGCCGTGGATGAGGCCCGCCTGGGGCAGGTCAAGCATGGCCGGAACCTGATCGCCGCCCTGGGGGAGGAGCGTTTCGGTCGCTTCCGCCTGATCGATCCGACCATCCCGCTGGACGACTTCCGCGATTGCGAGGATCGCAGCGCGGACTACGGACTGTCCCGTTGCGTGCGCTTCTATCTGCAGCGGGCGCTGACGCGCGAGGCGCCGCCGCATGTGGTGGTGGCCTTCGACGATCGGCGGCGGGGTGGTCCGTCGGGGCGGGAAGGCGGCGACATGCGGGTCCTGTGCTTTGGCCGGGGCGCGGCGCCGTCGGACGCGCAGGCCCAGGACACCTGGCTGTGGACCGCTTCGGCGCGGGTGCACGGGGTTGGCGACTGGCGGCGCGACCAGGACACCCTCGCCGGCTGCATCGGGGCGGCCCTCGCCGAGCCTCCACAGGAACCGGAGTCGGACTGACCGCCGGTCGGCGTCAGGTTCCATCGGCTGGCGCGCGGCGCCGGGAGCGGTAAGGTCAGCCCCGCAACGGGAGATCGCCATGAAGCACCTTGTCGCCGCGCTCGCCAGCCTTGTCGTTTCCGGCGCGCACCCCTCCGCCGCCGCTGATCTTCCGGCCCCCGAAGTCGCGGTCCTCGTCGCCGGCTCCGGCATGACGGACTTCGCCGAAGAGACGTTGGCGCGTGTGGCGCCGGAGGACGGCGGCGGCCTGTTCCGTCGCGCCGACCCCGCGTTCACCGCCGCGGATTTCGAGGCCTGCTCCGCAACGGGGGCGCAGCCGGAGGCCTGCGCGCGGGGAATACTGTCCGCCCGGGGCGCGGCCTCGCTGGACGGACCGCCCGCGGTGGTCGTGTTGGTCAGCCCCGGACCGGGCTTCCTGACCGGCTGGACCTGCGTCGGCGTCGGCGCGGCGCCGACCTCGGCCGACCGGCAGAGGGTCAGCCTTGACTGGAGCCCCGGCCAGGAGGCGGCCAACGCCGCCAGGGCGGCGGGCTGCGTGCTGGCGGCGGCGGCCGAGAGCGGCTGGTAGGCCTCAGACCTTCGACAGGTCAGCGCGCCGTCGGCGCCGCCTAGACCTTGCTGAGGATCAGCGTGCCGTTGGTGCCGCCGAAGCCGAAGCTGTTGGACATGACGTGCGTCAGTTCGCCGTCGTGGCGCTGGCGCAGGATCGGCATGCCCTCGAACTCGGGGTCGAGGTTCTCGATGTGCGCGCTCTCGGCTGCGAAGCCGTGCTTCATCATCAGCAGGCTGTAGATGGCCTCCTGGGCCCCGGCGGCGCCGAGGCTGTGGCCGGTCAGGGACTTGGTCGAGGAGATCATCGGCAACTGGTCGCCGAAGACGTTGCGCACCGCCCCCATCTCCTTGCTGTCGCCGACCGGCGTCGAGGTGCCGTGCGGGTTCAGATAGTCGATCTTCGGATTGCCGGCCATTTCGAGCGCGATGCGCATGCAGCGCTCGGCGCCCTCGCCCGAGGGGGCGACCATGTCGTAGCCGTCGGAGTTGGCGCCGTAGCCGGTGACCTCGGCGTAGATGGTCGCGCCGCGCGCCTTCGCCCGCTCGTATTCCTCGAGCACCACGATGCCGGCGCCCCCGGCGATGACGAAGCCGTCCCGGTCCCTGTCGTAGGCCCGGCTGGCCACGGCCGGCGTGTCGTTGAAGTTCGAGGACATGGCGCCCATGGCGTCGAACATGTTGGACATCGACCAGTCGATGTCCTCGCAGCCGCCGGCGAAGACCACGTCCTGCTTGCCCCAGGCGATCTGTTCGGCGGCCGCGCCGATGCAGTGGGCCGAGGTCGCGCAGGCCGAGGAAATCGAATAGTTGATGCCCTTGAGCTGGAACCAGGTGGCCAGCACGGCCGAGGGGCCGGAGGCCATGGCCTTGGGCACGGCGAACGGCCCGATGCGCTTCGGCGAGCCCTTCTCGATGGTGGTCTGGGCCGCCTGCAGGATGACCTGGGTCGAGGGGCCGCCCTCGCCCACGATCAGGCCGATGCGTTCGTCGCGGATCTCTTCCGGGGACATGCCGGAGTCCTTCAGGGCCTCCTCGAAGGCGATGTGGCCCCAGGCGGTGCCGTTGGCGAGGAAGCGCGAGGCGCGGCGGTCGACCAGCGGGGCCCAGTCCTCGGCGGTGTGGCCGAGGGCCGGCGGGGCCCAGACCTGCGAACGGAAACCGTGCGCGGCGTGATCGGCGGCGTGCTGCACGCCGGAGCGGGCCTCGCGCAGGGAGGCCGCGACCTCATCCTGGCCGGTGCCGATCGAGGAGACGATGCCCAGTCCGGTGACGACCACTCGCCGCATGATGTGTCCTTCTGAAATCCTGAGCGTCTAGCGGCGTCAGCCGCCCTGCGGTTCCGTCGC